>JBAVTL010000515.1:0-10856 GCA_049696175.1 Anaeromyxobacteraceae bacterium | reverse complement strand
GCGCCGGCGGCGATCGGCTCGACCACGATGTTGGCGCCGAAGCCGCGCAGCTCGCGGGCGAGCCGGTCCTCCACCTGGAGCGCGACCGAGAGGAGCGCGGCCGCGATGGCCGCCCCCATCGCCGTGGAGAGCACGACGAGCGCGAGCCGTGACGGCTGGAGGCGGAGCGCGCCGCGCAGGATCCGGAGGAGCATCGAGGGGCGAAGGATAGCAGAGGGAGAGGGGCGAACCGTGCGCGGGGTGCACGGCTACTCGTCTCTCGGGACGTGGTTCGGCGCGAGGAGGAGCAGCGCCGTGCCCGCCGCGAGCAAGAGGACGTTCAGGGCGCTGCTCACCCCGTGGAGCCGGCGGAAGGCCAGCCGGGCGTCGGTCAGGGGCGCGTCAGCCGCGAAGGAGGGGACCTGCGCGCGGACCTCGACGATCGCCGGGTAGAGCCAGAAGACCACGGCGACGGCCGTGACGAGGGCGACCCCGAGCAGCGCGGCCGACAGCTTGAACGAGCGTGCGTCGCGGGCGCCAGCGGCGAACGCGAAGAGCACTGCCGCGGCGACCACGAGCGCGAGGTCGTAGCGGAAGTAGTACGGCATCATGACGGCCACGACCTCGCCCGCAGCGTGGCGCTCGAAGTGGGCGAAGATCGCCGGCGTGGCGAGGAAGGTGAAGAGGACGTTCCCGCCGACGAGGAGGGCCAGGGCGACGGGGTAGAGCGGGTAGAGGCGGCGCATCGGGCCTTTCCGTGTGATGTTGCCGCACGTCGTGCGCGGCCGGGGCAGGAGCTTCCTCCTTAGCGTGCCGCACGCAGCCGCGCACCCGGATCGCGGCCGGCGGCCGAGGGTGAAGTGGGACAGGCGCGCCAGATGTGGTTCCTCTCCGTGAGTCGGAATGACGCAGCCGCGGGGCTCGGGGCGCGTGCTCTGATCCGACCCGGTTGGCCCGCGCGTCCTTCGCGCGGTGAGGGAGCCAGGGGGCCGGATGCTCTACGAGACGCTCGGATCGGGACTCTTCGTCGTCCGCTACCGCGGGTCCGCCGACATGGCTCCCGGGAGTCAGCAGGGGCTGATCGACGCGATCCGGAGCGCGGCACGCGCCCAGCCGGTCGGCATCGTCTTCGTGATCGACGACTGCGTCCTTAAGGTCGACTTCTCGGTCCCGTCCTTCTGGCTCAGGGTCGCCGCCGATCCTGCCGTCCGGATCGCAGCCATGGCGATGGTCACCCGCTCGCTGGCGGTCGAGATCGCCGCACGCGGCTTCGGCGCCGCCGTCCGATTCCGGACGGCTCCCATCGAGATCCGGGCCTTAGAGGACGAGCCGTCGGCCGTGGCGTGGGTGCGGCGGCTCCCGTCGCAGGCGGCGGCGGCGACGCACGCCTGACGCCGCGCCCTTTCACTCACCCTGGCCCTGGAGCATCGAGAACGCCTCCACTGGTCGCTCGACGTCGCCTTCGGCGACGACCGCCGCCGCGTGCGCGACGCTCGGGCTGCCGAGAACCTCGCGACCATCGACCGGATCGCCCGGCTGCTCCGCCGTCGCGTCCCTACTCGGCGAGCACCGGCGCCGACGCGCAAGCTTCCACGCCACAGACTGTGATTCTGCCGGGGGGCGTCTGGAGCGTGTAGTTGAACGTCCACCTGGTTTGATTGGCCTTCCATGTCATCGCTCCGTATCCGGAGACCTCGAGGGCGGAGGCGGGACCCAGAACGCTGGCGACTTCCACGCGCAGCGAGCCCTGGGAGTAGGTCGCCTTCACGACGTCGATGGGCGTCCAGAGGAACGCGCGGCCGCTGTCAGTCTTGCCGACGACCTGGCCGTTGCCGTTCAGCGACGAGGGGCGGAGTTCATTCGGACCCCATGCCCCGCTGAGGCCGAGGTCGATCGTCCGGTCCGCCTGTTTCCACTGCTTCCACGAGAAGTAGCGATAGCCAGAACCTCGAGTCGGATCTGCAGTGCTGCTGCCGACGACCTGGCCGCCGTCGTTCACGGCGTAGGCTTGGGCCCAGGTTGCGTCCGGCGTGAGGTCTCGCATCCCGCCCTCTCGCGTCCACGAGAAGGCGTGCTGCACGGCGTCGCCTGCGGTGGTGCTCCAACCGACGACCTGGCCGTTGTCGCTTACCGCCAAGGCGGCGCTGCGTGTTCCGCCGAGCGTGCCCAGGTCCATCATTCCGTCCGCGGGCGTCCAAAGGAAGGCGTGCTCCTGGGCGTCGCCCGCCATGGCGCTGCTGCCTACGACTTGGCCGCCGTTGTTCACGGAGCCCGCCTTGGCGTAGCTGCCGCCGAGCGTGCCGAGATCGATGGTGCCGCCCGCCAGCGTGGACAATAGCGCTCGAGCTGGGCACCCCCTGTAGCATGACCTTGTACCCACGACCTGGCCGCTCTCGTTCACGGCAGCGGGCACATAGCTATCCTCCCCCCAGATGAAGCCGGCCTCCGTCCACAAAAACGCCGCAGGAGACATCCAGCCGTACTTGAAGCCCATGACCTGGCCACTGCCGTTCACTGCGAGGCCGTGGGAACAGTCGTTGTAAATCAGGACGCTTCCCGCTGCCTCGGTCCAGGAGACTGCAATCTTGCAGAATCCTGATGGGGCCGTGGTCCCACCGACGATCTGGCCATTGGCGTTGACATCGCGGGCGAATGAGCCGACGCCGCCGACCGGCACGCCGAGGTCGACCATTCCGCCTGCCTGGGTCCACGAGAAAGCGTGTTGCTCGGCGTCGCTTGATATGGCGCTCGTTCCCACGACTTGGCCGCTGTCGTTCAGGGCTGTGGCATCGGACCAGCTTCCTCCCAGTGTACCGAGCTCGATCGTCCCGACCGTCTGGGCCCTGGTGGCGGGCGCAGCGCCGAGGAGCGCACCTAACATACCGACGACAATTGCCCTGTGACAGTGCATGGAACTCACCCCATGGTAGATGGCCCAATACTGATCGTCAAACTCATCCAGTTCTCCAAGGGTGTCAAGCCGGAATACGCCTTGACTCAGCGTGGTGGGGTGAGCGTGCCGCTCCGCAGATCGAGGCCGAGCCGTCCGACGAAGATGCGCCGCCCTCAGGGCGCACTCCCGTTCCCACCGACGTCCGCCGCGAGGGCTGGCCCCGCTCAGCGCCCGCGCCCCTTCCGGCGCCGCCCGCGCCGTGCTACCTCGCGTGGCGTGATCACCGAACGCGACGCGGCCGAGCGCGGCCTGGGCGCCATCCGGTCGCTCTGGAAGGCGATCCTGCTGGCGCTGCTCTTCAGGTACGCGGCCTACGCCGCGATGACCGCCCTCGCGATCTGGAACGAGCGCCGCCCGGCGCCGACGCTGCCGGACGCGGTCCTCGCGAACGTCCCGTACGTGCCCTGGGTGGCGAACGCCAACTACGTCCTCTGGCTCTGCCTTTACCTGCCTGTGGCCGCGGGGCTCCTGTGGGACGCGCCGCGCCGCTTCGTCCGGTACATGGTGACCGGGGCGCTCGTCTCGCTCGCCCGCGGCCTCACCATCGCCATGACCGGGCTCGGCGCGCCGGACCCCGCCGTCGCCGGCCCGGGGCTCGGGACGCACGCGCCAGTGTCGGCCTTCCTGCAGCTCGTCTCGCCCTGGCACGTCTTCGCGAAGGGCTCGATGCAGGCCTACCTGACGAAGGACCTCTTCTTCTCCGGCCACACCGCGACGACGTTCCTGCTGTTGCTCTACGTCTGGGACCGCCCGCGGCTGCGCTGGGTCGCGCTAACCGGCCACGTGCTGGTGGTGGCGTCGGTCTTCCTCGCGCACCTGCACTACACCATCGACGTCGCCGGCGCGTACGCCGTCACCCTCGCGCTCTTCGCGCTGCGCGAGGGGTGGCCGGCGCGGTGGAGGAGCGAGCCTACTTCGTGACGAGGTGCACGACCCCCGTCGTCAGCGCCGGGAGGTAGGTGATCGCGAGGACGCCGGCCGCCATGATGATCAGGAACGGGAAGGTCCGCTTGTAGACGTAGGGGAGCGGCTTCCCGAAGCGCGACGCGGAGAGGAAGAGGTTGAGCCCCATCGGCGGGAAGAGGAAGCCGAGCTCGAGGTTCGCGAGGAAGACGACGCCGAGGTGGATCGGGTCGATCCCGTACGCCGCGCCGAGCGGCGCGAGGAGCGGGGCCAGCACCACGATGGCCGAGTAGATCTCGAGGACGCTGCCGAGCACCAGCAGGACCGCGTTGAGCAGCAGGAGGAAGAGCGCCGGGCTCTTCACCGTCGCGGTCAACCACTCCATGAGCCGCGTCGGGATCTCGGCGTCGACGAGGAAGCTGGTCACGCCGAGCGCGGCGCCGAGCAGGATGAGGACGCTGCCGACCAGCGCCGCGCCGTGGACGAGGACGCGCGGCAGGTCGCGGGTCGGGTGGACCTCGCGCAGGATGAAGACCTCGACGACGATCGAGTAGGCGGCCGCGAGCGCTGCGGACTCGACGATGGTCGCGAAGCCGGTCGCGACGGAGAGGATCACGAGCGTCGGCAGGCCGATGTCCCACTTGGCCGCCCAGATGGCCTGCAGCGCCTCGCGCCCGCTGAAGGGGGGGCGCGGCGCGCCGGCCTTCACGCCGACCCAGACGCCGTAGGCGGCCACGAGCAGGATCATGATCATGCCGGGGACGAAGCCGCCGATGAAGAGGTGGTCGATCGGCGCGCCGGCGACGACGCCGTAGAGGATGACCGGGAGCGAGGGCGGGAAGAGGAGGCCGAGCGAGCCGGCGGCGGTCACGAGCCCCACCGAGAAGGGCTCGGGGTACTTCTCCTCGAGCAGCGAGGGGAGCAGGAGGCCGCCGAGGGCGAGGATGGTGACGCCGGACGCCCCCGTGAAGGTGGTGAAGACGGCGCACACGAAGGCCACCATCACCGCCACGCCGCCCGGCATCCAGCCGAAGAGCCCCTTGTAGGCGCGCACGAGCCGCGCCGCCGAGCCACCTTCGGCCAGGACGTAGCCGGCGACGGTGAGGAGCGGGATGGCGGGCAGGGTCGCCGAGGCGACGAGGTTGAAGGTCGCGGTCGGGACGGCGGCGATCGCCTCCGGTCCGGCCTCCATGAAGAAGAGGGCCATCCCGACGCCGCCCATGGCGACGAAGACGGGCGCGCCCAGCAGGAACGCCACGACGACCAGGATGGAGAGGAGGAGCGCGAGGTGGGACGAGCCCTCCGCGCGCCCGATCAGGAAGGCGGCGGCGGCGAACGCCAGGACGCCCGCGCGCTCCAGCCAGCGCCAGCGCCCCTCGCCCGCGGACCACGCGAACCGGAACGCCATCGCGACGAAGCCGATTGGCATCACGAGCTGGCTCCAGGCGGTCCGGATCCCGAAGGCCACGATCCCCTGGCTGTCCCACTCCGAGCGGACGAGCGCGAGCGACGCCCAGCCGAGGAGCGCGACCGTGGCCGCGGAGACGGCGTGGGTGTAGAGCCGCGCGGAGCGGCGGGGCCAGCCTGCGGGGAGCAGCTCCTGGGTCGAGAGCCCTAGGTGGCGCCCCGTCGCGGTCGCGAGGAGCGCGCCCAGGAAGCCGATCCAGAGCGTGATGTGCTGGGCGAGGATCGACGCCCCGGGCAGGTCGCGCCCGCCGAGCCGCCGCCACGCGGCGCTCGCGGCCGGCAGCGCGATCATGGCGAGGAGCAGGAAAGTGGTCGGCCAGCGCTCGAAGCGCGACCCGATCTTCTCGTTGTTTGAAGACCCCGTACCGGGGTTCGGCGTGCTCACGATCTACCTCGTTGACCGGTCCAGCGGCGGGGGCTAATGACTACCACGAACCGCCGCCGGGGAACCCCAGTGAAACGACCTCTGATCGCGCTCCTAGCGCTCACCGCGCTCCTCTCCACATCCGGCTGCAAGACGGTCGCGGTCGGCTTCGTCGCGGACGCCATCGCTGGCGGCGGCGGCGGGGCCATGGCCGCCGACGACGACCCCGAGCTGGTGCGCGACGCGGTCCCGTTCGCGCTCAAGTCGATGGAGGGGCTCCTCGAGCAGGACCCCCACCACGAGGGGCTCCTGCTCGCGCTCGCGAGCGGCTTCACCCAGTACGGCTTCGCGTTCGTGGCGTCTGACGCCGAGGTCGCCGACCAGAAGGGCGACCTCGCCGCGGCGCGCGCCGGGCGTGAGCGCGCCCGGAAGCTCTTCCTGCGTGCGCGGGACTACGGCCTGCGCGGGCTCGACGAGCACCAGAAGGGGATCGCGAAGCGGCTCCGCCCCGGTCCGGACCTCGCCGCGGCGCTCCGCGCGCTCGACGACAAGAAGGACGTCCCCCTCCTCTATTGGACCGCGGCCGCGTGGTCGCTCGCCATCTCCAGCGCGAAGGGGGACATGGCGCTCGTCTCCGAGCTCCCCGCGCCCGTCGCGATGATGGAGCGGGCGCTCGCGCTCGACGAGGGCTGGGGCGAGGGGGCGATCCACGAGTACTTCCTCGTGCTGGACCCGGGCCGGACCGCCGCCGAGGGGGGCGGGGTCGAGCGGGCGAAGCAGCACTACGAGCGGGCGCTGGCCCTCTCCAAGAATAAGAAGCTCGGGCCGCGCGTCTCGTATGCCGAGGGCGTGCTCGTGAAGGCCCAGGATCGGGAGGCCTTCACCCGCCTCCTCGAGGAGGTACTGAGCGCCGACCCGTCGGCAGACAAGCCGCACGCGCTCGAGAACGTCCTGGCGCAGCGCAGGGCGCGGGCCCTCCTCGGCCAGGCCGACGACCTCTTCCTCTAGCTCGACCAGTTCGACAGCACCGCCGCACCTCCAATGAAGGAGCAGACGCCGTGAAGAAGATCGCACTCGCAGCCCTCCTCGCCTGCATGGCGGTCCCCGCCAGCGCGCAGGTGACCTTCAAGCTCGGCACCATGGCCCCGCAGGGCTCCACGTGGCACGAGCTCCTGAAGGAGATGGGCCAGCGCTGGGCGCAGGTCTCCGGCGGCAAGGTGAAGCTGAAGATCTACGCCGGCGGGGTCCAGGGGTCCGAAGGGGACATGGTCCGCAAGATGGGGATCAACCAGCTCCAGGCGGCCGCCATCACCAACATCGGCCTGCACGACGTGATCTCCGAGCCGCAGGCGCTGGCCGTGCCGATGCTCTTCGCCGACGAGGCGGAGATGATGTGCGCGTTCGAGAAGGTGCGCCCGCGGATCGAGGCGGCGCTCGCCGCCAAGAACCTCGTCGCGCTGCACTGGTCGAAGATCGGCGAGTTCCGCTTCTTCTGCGACGCGCCCTACAAGACGCCGGTCGAGGCGAAGGACGCCAAGGTCTTCTGCTGGGAGGGCGATCCGAAGAGCGCGGAGGCGTGGCGCGCGAGCGGCTACCGGCCGGTCGTCCTCTCCGGCGCTGACGTCTACCCGTCCTTCCAGACCGGGATGCTGGACTGCATCGCGAACGTGCCGCTCTACATCCTCACGACGCGCGTCTTCGAGAAGGCGAAGTACATGGTGGACACGTCGTGGGGGACCATCCTCGGCGCGACGATCGTCCGGAAGGACGCCTGGGAGAAGCTCGACCCGGCGCTGCGCGAGCAGCTCGCCGCCGTCGCGCGCGAGCTCGGTCACCGCGTCGACGTCGAGGTGGCGCGGCTCAACGCCGACGCGATCGCGGCCATGAAGAAGCAGGGGCTCGTCTCGGTGCCGGTCGACCCGACGCCGTGGCGGCTGGCCGCCGAGAAGTCCTGGCCCGTCGTGCGGGGCGGCGTCGTGCCCGCCGACTTCTTCGACCTGGTGAAGGCGTCCCGCGACGCCTGCCGGGCGGGGAAGAAGAAGTAGCCGCGCCGCGCCGCCGCTTCACCTCGGCCGGCGCGACGCGGAACGGGAGGCCGGCGCATGCTCCGGAAGAGCCAGCTCGTCGAGGGGCGCCTGCAGGCGGTCGAGGACGGTCCGGTCTGGATCGTCTCCGGCCCCGACGACGCCGAG
Source organism: Anaeromyxobacteraceae bacterium (assembly GCA_049696175.1). Lineage (GTDB taxonomy): Bacteria > Myxococcota > Myxococcia > Myxococcales > Anaeromyxobacteraceae > DATIVK01. Next base: position 2,998 of record JBAVTL010000515.1, on the reverse strand, counting down.
CGGCGCCACCTCGTCGAGGGGCTGAGGATCGACGAGCACACCCTCAACTCGGCGCTCGACCCCGACGAGCTCGCCCGCCTCGAGGTGGAGCCCGAGCACCTCGCGCTGATCCTGAAGCGGCCGAAGAGCTACCAGCAGGAGGACGACTTCCTCTTCAAGGTGCTCTCGACCGGCCTCTTCCTCTTCAGGGACAAGCTGGTCGTGGTGATGGCGGAGGACTCGCCGATCCTCGACGCGGGGCGCATGCCCTACAAGGCGGCCGCCGTCCCGGTCGACGTGATCCTCCGGATCCTCTACCGGACCATCTTCCACTTCCTGGAGCACCTGCGCGTCATCGGGATGCTCTCCGACTCGCTCGAGCGGCGGGTGAACCAGTCGTTCGACAACCGGCACCTGCTCAACCTCTTCAAGCTGCAGAAGAGCCTCGTCTACTACGTGTCGGCCATCAGCTCGAACGGGATCGCGCTGGAGAAGCTCAAGACGCTCGGCCCGCGGCAGGGCTTCACGCAGGAGCAGCTCGAGTTCCTCGACGACATCCTGATCGAGAACCAGCAGTGCTTCCGGCAGGCGGAGATCGCCTCCAACATCCTCGCGAGCCTCATGGACGCGCGCGTCTCCGTCGTCTCGAACAACCTGAACCTCACGATGAAGACGCTCACCCTGATCACGCTGACGATCATGGTGCCGACCTTCGTGGTGAGCGCCTTCTCGATGAACGTCCACATCCCGATGTCGGATCACGCGTGGGCGTTCTGGGTCGTCCTCGCCCTCGCGGCGGCCTCCTCGGCCGCGTTCCTGCTGTGGGGCCGCTACAAGAAGTGGTAGCGCGGTCGCGCGCCGAGGCCCTCGTCGCTGCGCTGGACCCCGCGCCTCGGAACGGCGACGGCCGGCCCCTGACGGGACCGGCCGCGCACGCTTCGCGTTCCGGACGATTACTTCTTCGCAGGCCGGGCGCCCCTCTTCGGCGCAGGCTTCCCGGGCGCCACGTCGGGGGCGGCGGCCTCCGCGGGGGTGAGGGTCGGCGGGGTCATCCCCTCCGCGTTCACGAGCACGATCTCGATCCGGCGGTTGAGGCTGCGCCCCTCCGGCGTGTCGTTAGCGCCGATCGGCTGGTACTCGCCGTAGCCGGCGCTCGCGAGCTTCGTCGGATCGACCCCCTGGTCCTGGAGGAACCGGACGACCGCGAGCGAGCGCGCCGCCGAGAGCTCCCAGTTGGACGCGAAGGACGAGCCGGCGGTGGGGACGTTGTCGGTGTGCCCCTCCACCCGGATCGCCTTGCCCTTCACGCTGCGGAGCGCCTCGGCCACGCGGGTCAGCGCGCTGTAGCCCTCCTTGCCGATCGTCGCGGAGCCGGACGAGAAGAGGATCTTGTCCTTCATCTTGACCGTCATCTTGCCCTTGAGCTCGGAGAGCTCGATCCGGCCGGACTCGATCTCCCCCTTGAGCGACTGGGCGAGCTGCTCGTACTCGGAGCTGCGCTTCTCCAGCTCCGCCTTGGCGGCCTCGAGCTTCTTCTTCGACTTTGCCAGCTCGTCGATGAGCGCCGCCTGCGCGGCGAGGAGGTCCTGCGCCTTGCGCAGCTCGGCCTGCTTCGCGGTCAGGTTGTCCTCGTCGGTCCTGGCCTTCGACTGCAGCGCCTTGACGTCCGTCTGCATCGACTCGAACTCGCGCTGGACCGCGTCGAACTGCCCGCGGATGGCCTTGCGCGCCTCGACCTCCTTCTGCCAGTCGGCCCTGTACTTGTCGGCCTCCTGTTCCTTCACCCGGTACTTGTCCTGCGATACGCAGCCGGTCATTGCGATGACGGCGGCGAGAGCGATTCCAACGCGCATGTGGCCTCCTGCTGGGGCGTAGGGCTTCAAGAGCCGGCAATGTTACACCGCCGGTCACCGGGGGCGGGACTTCCTCTTGCGCCCTGGTGCCGCACCACCCGGGCCACGGTGCGCGAACGCAAGGCCCCGTCGTGGCCGCGCGCCACCGGGCGGCGCGGGTTGACACCCCCGCGGAAGCGGGATGTATGGAATCGAAGGGAGAGAGGCGATGGCGGAGATCGAGGCGGGAACTTCGGGCGCGGTCTTCGGGCGAGTGGGCGGCCCGCACGTCTCGTTCCCGGAGCGCGGCGTGGTGATCGGGCTGCGCTGGAGCGGGGCCGAGGGGGCCGGCAACCAGATCGTCGCCGCCAAGGTGGAGCTGGAGCCCGAGCGCGCCCGGCTCGTCCGGCTCTGGCGCCCGTTCGGTGACGCCCCGGGGCGTCGGGACATCAAGCAGGGCTTCGCGAAGTGGCTGGCGGAGGAGAGCAGGTGGGCGGAGGGGACGCTCGCCGTCGGGCTCGACTTCGCCTTCTCGCTCGCGGAGACCCACCTCCGGCAGCTCGGCCTGCTGCGCCACGCGCTGCAGGGGCCGCCGGCCCTCGGGCGGCAGCTCGAGGAGCGCTACCTCGGCGAGCGGGGCGACTTCACCGAGGCGGCGGCGCGCTTCCGGAACGACCTGGGGAAGGATCGTCCGCGCCTGACCGACGGCTACCGCGCCGAGCCGCTCGCACCCACCCACGCGCGCACCTACCGCTCGACCTTCTTCGGCGTCTGCGCGCTCTCGGGCGTGGACGCCAGCTTCCCGCCCTGGGACCCGCCGCAGCCGGGGCGCCCCTCGGTCGTGGAGGTCCGGCCCAGCCACGTGGCGCGCGTCCTCGCCGGCGTCGCCAACCACCGCGACGACACCAAGGACGGCGTCAGCCGCGTCGGGCTCCGCGCCGGGCTCCTGCGGACGCTCCGCTCGGCGTGCCGGCTGGAGTTCGAGATGGAGCAGGCGGCGCAGGCGGTCGAGGACGGCAAGGGTGAGTACTTCGACGCGATCCTCGCCGCGGTCGCGGCGGCGGGCGCCTGGGGCGACGGCTTCACCGGCGTCCCCGCCAACGTCCCCCGCTGCGAGGGCTGGATCCACTCGGTCCGCGAAGAGCCGTGGCGAACCGCGCAGTGAGCGGCCGCCGGACCGGCAGGGG
>JBAVTL010000514.1:0-3141 GCA_049696175.1 Anaeromyxobacteraceae bacterium | reverse complement strand
GTGTCCATGGAGCCACTCTCTCACGCGAATCCGCACCCTCCGTAAACGCACGCATTCCGCGTATGAGCCGCATTCCGCGCAGGGGGCTTCTTCCTCCGCACGGGCGCCTTTCGCGCTGCATGAAGCGCAGCCCGCGCGGTCGGGAGCGCTCTTTCGCGCGGGCACCACACGGCAAGCCGGATTCGGCCCGGAAGGCCGCGCCGCGCGAACCTCCCGTTACCTCTCCCGAATTCCGACTAAGTGACGAATGGTCAGCAACGGATCGGGGGAGAGGGACGATCCATTTGCGACCGCCACGTAGCCGGCGCGAAGAGCCTTACCCCGGCGCGCTCCTGGATCCGCTAGATCCGGTTCATCTTCCGCGCCGCCTCGGTGAGCTCGCGCCGGAAGTCGGGGTGGGCGATCGCGATCAGGTTCAGCGCCCGCTGGCGCGCCGTCTGGCCCCGGAGCTTCGCGACCCCGAACTCCGTCACCACGTGGTCCACGTCGTTCTTGCTGGTCGTCACCGACGCGCCCGGCATGAGGGTGGGGACGATGCACGAGATCGTGCCGTGCTTCGCCGTCGCGGCGGTCGTGATGAAGCTCTTCCCGCCCTTCGAGACGTTCGCGCCGCGGACGAAGTCGGCCTGGCCGCCGGTGCCGCTCCACTGGAGGTGGCCGAAGGACTCCGAGCAGCACTGCCCGAGGAGATCCACCTCGATGGTGGCGTTGATCGAGACCATCTTGTCGTTCTTGCCGATGACGGCCGGATCGTTGGTGTAGTCCACCGGGTGCATCTCGATCACCGGGTTGTCGTTCATGAACTCGTACAGGCGCTTCGTCCCCAGCGCGAACGTGGCCAGGGTCTTGCCGGGGTGGAGCGTCTTCTTCGAGTTGTTCGCAGCGCCCGAGAGCATCAGGTCGACCATGCCGTCGGTGAAGAGCTCGGTGTGGATCCCGAGGTCCTTCTTGTGCATGAGCGCCTTCGCGACCGTGTTCGGGATGCCGCCGAAGCCGAGCTGCAGCGTCGAGCCGTCCTCGATCAGCTCCGCGATGAAGCCGCCGATCGACTCCTCCACCCTCGTGATGTTCACGGGGTGCTGCTCGACGATCGGGTCGCCGCACTCGATGATGTGATCGACCTCGGAGACGTGGATGTGGCAGTTGCCGTGGGTGCGGGGCGCGAAGGGGCTGACCTGGACCACCACCTTCTTCGCCTTCTTGACCGCCTCCATGGTGTAGGCGACCGAGAGGCTGCAGGTGAAGTAGCCGTGCTCGTCCATCGGCGAGACCACCGTCCCGGCGAGATCCACCGGCCAGTACTCCCGCAGCAGGCGCGGCACCTCGTGGAAGGCGTTGGGGACGAAGTCCGCCCAGCCCTTCTGCACCGCCTGCCGCGAGACGTGGCTCGTGAACCAGGCGTTGACCTTGATGTGCGGGACCGAGTCCTCGGTGAAGTAGTCGGGGCAGAGGTGGTGCTGCTGGTTGACGACGACCCCCTCCAGCTCGTGCTTGCGCGCGGCCAGCGCCTTGACGAAGAGGGTCGGCTCACCCGCGAAGATTGGGAAGCAGAGGTGGTCCCCCGAGTTCACCGACGCCGCGGCCTCCTGCGGCGTGCAGAGCTTCCTCCGGTACTCCTGCTCGAAGTTGGACCTGGCGAGCTGCACGGTGTTCACGACTGCCTCCCGGTTGGCAGCGACGACGCCACGATCTCCGCGACGTCCAGGATCTTGAGGCTCTCGTCGCGGCCGGTCTCCGCGGCCGCGTCCTTCAGCATCGTGAGGCAGAACGGGCAGCCCACCGCCACGACGCCGCCCTCCTCGCCGAGCGTGGCGGCCGCCTCGTCGATCCGGTTGCGGTTCACGCGCGTCCCGAGCTTCTCCTCGAGCCACATGCGCCCGCCGCCCGCGCCGCAGCAGAAGCCGGTGCGGCCGCTGCGCTCCATCTCGGTGACGGTCGCCCCCGCCGCTGCGAGCACCCGCCGGGGCGCCTCTGTCTCGCCGTTGTGGCGCGAGAGGTAGCAGGGGTCGTGGAACGTCACGTTCTTGCCGGCGACGCTCTGCGCGGCCGCGGCCGGGAGCCGCCCGGTCTGGACCAGCTGGTCGATGAGCTGCGTGTGGTGCACGACCTCGTAGTGCCCCCCGAACTGCGGCAGCTCGTTCTTGATCGAGTTGAGGCAGTGCGGGCACTGCGTGAGCACCTTCCTCACGCCGTAGCCGTTCAACGTCTCGACGTTCGCCTGCGCCTGCTGCTGGAACAGGTACTCGTTCCCGAGCCGCCGCGCTGCGTCGCCGGTGCAGGTCTCCTCCTCACCGAGGATCGCGAAGGAGACCCCGGCCTCCTTCAGGATCCGGACGATCGCCCGCGTGACCTTCTTCTGCCTGTCGTCGAAGGAGCCTGCGCAGCCGACGAAGAAGAGGTACTCGAACTCCCCGCCGTCCCTGGCGCGCGGCACGTCGAGCCCCTCGGCCCACTCCGCCCGCTTGTTCGAGCCGATGCCCCAGGGGTTCCCCTGGGTCTCGAGGTTCTTGAAGACGCGCGCCGCCTCGTCGGGGACCGCCGCCTCGACGAGCACCTGCTGCCGCCGGAGGTCGACGATACGCGGGATGTTCTCGATGAGGACGGGGCACGCCGTCTCACACCAGCCGCACGTCGTGCAGCCCCAGAGCGTGTCGGTGGAAACCACCTGTCCAACGAGGGAAGGCAGCGCAGCGGAGGTGTCTGCGGATTGCCCCCGGGCCCGCACCGACTGCCGCACAGCCGATGCCTCGCCGACGAGGTGGTGCTTCAGGGCCAGGTTCAGTTCCTTGACGGAGAGCGGCTTGCCGGTCTGGTGCGTGGGGCACCGCGTCTGGCAGCGACCGCACTCGGTGCAGCTGTAGAGGTCGAGCCCCTCCTTCCAGGAGAGGTCGGTGATGGCGCGCGTGCCGAAGCTCGCGTCCTCGGCCTCGAGGTCGAGCTTCCTCGGCGCCGACGCCCCGGGCGGCAGCGCCCGCAGGAAGACGTTCGGGAGCGCGGTGATGACGTGGAAGTGCTTCCCCAGCGGCAGGAAGTTGAGGAACATCAGCACGACGACGAGGTGCAGCCAGAAGGAGGCGATCCCGACGCCGTGCGCGACGCCGGCCGGGAGGCCGCCGAGCGCGAGGGCGCCGAGCGATCCGG
>JBAVTL010000513.1:0-17696 GCA_049696175.1 Anaeromyxobacteraceae bacterium | reverse complement strand
CGCGCGCGCCGCCGCGTCGAGCCGCTCGAGCGTCCCGCGCCCCTTCGCGCGCGCCTCGAGGCCGTAGCAGCGGGCGACGTGGACGATCGGGGCGATCCCGTGGAGCTTCAGGTCGATCGCCGACGCCTCGGCGCGGAGCCGGAGCATGAGCGTCGCCGGCGGCTTGAAGTCGAGCGCCTGCCGGGCGAGGAAGCGCAGGAAGACCGGCTTCTCCACGGAGCCCTCCACGACCGCGTCGAGCGCGTCGAGGCTCAGCGTCCCCTCAACGCGCCGGTAGTCGAAGAAGATGGCGGCGTCGAGGAGGGAGCGCGGGGTGGGGGAGTCGATCCAGCCGGCGAAGCGCTGGCACCACTCGGAGAGCGTACCGCTCCAGTTCCTGGCCATGTAGCCACCCTTGCAGCGGGGGAAGCCTGCGGCCTCCAGGTCGTCGTTGATCCGCTCGGCGAAGGCCTGGAACCAGACGCGGTGCGGCGCCCCCTCGTCGGCGAAGACGATGGCGTTGTCCTGGTCGGTGAGGAGCGTCTGCTCCATCCGCCCCTCCGAGCCGAGCGCCAGCCAGACCCAGGGCACCGGCGCCGCGCCCAGGTCGCGCTCCGCCCAGCGCACGATCCGCCGGAGGAGGAGGTCGTTGAGCCGCGCGACGAAGCCGGCGACGACCGTCGCGTCGAGCCGCGCCGCCACGAGCGCCGAGGCCATCTCCACCATCCGACGGGAGTAGCCGGGCAGCTGCTCGCGCCCGGGGAGCCGCTCCACCGAGCGGAGCACCGCCACCGGCCCCTGCGCCGCGCTCTTGAGCAGGTCGCTCGTCGCGAGGACCCCGACGATCGCGCCGTCCCGCTCCACGCCGATGTGCCCGACGCCGCGGTCCATGAGCGTGATCCAGGCCTCGTGGATCGGCGTCGAGGCGCTCACGGTCTGGACCGGCCCGGGCGGCACCGCCGCCACCGGCGTCTCGGGCCCCAGATCCTCGGCGAGGACCGCGTTCCGGAAGTCACGGTCGGTGACGATCGTCGGGGGGTCGGTCCGCACCAGGACCGACGACACCCGCTCCTCCGCCATCACCCTCGCCGCCTCCCCGACCGTCACGCCCGCGTCGACCCAGACGGCGGGCCGGCGCAGGAGCTGCTGCACCTGGCGCGAGAGGTCGGAGCGGAAGACGGCCACCGGCCCATGGTCGAGGCTGGCCCGCAGCCGGTCCCCCATCTCCGTGGTGAAGTGGGTCGTGAACGCGGCGTCGCTCAGCAGCCGCCGGAACGTCTCGGCCGGGATCCGATAGGCGACGAGCTCCTCCTCGACGACGAAGTCGAGCGTCGCGTCCTCGATGAGGAGGGAGCTGTAGCCGAAGCACTCCCCCTCCTCCACGAGGTGGATCGTCTGGCCGCCCCGCTCCAGCCGGACCACTCCCTTCCGGACGACATAGAGGTGCTCCAGCGGCTCCCCCCCGGCGCGCCCGATGCGGGTGCCGACGGGATGGTACGCGACCTCGATCGACGCGGCCGCCACGTCGAAGAGCGCGTCGGGCAGCGAGCCGAAGGGGACCGTGGACCGGAGGAAGGTGACCGGATCCATCGCCGTCATGTGAGCTCCGGCTGGTAGTGGAAGGCCGCCTTCTCCTGCCACCTGCGGATCGCGCCGAAGGACTCCTTCAGCCGGCTGCGCTCGAGCGGGGAGAGCGCCGCGACGGTCACCTCGTGGCTCACCGGCTCGCGGGCGGCGACCATCTGGAGCTGCAGGCGGAGCCTCAGCCCCAGGAGGAACCGGTAGGCCTCGGTCACCTCGGCGTGCGTCTCCGCTCCCATCAGCCCGGCGGCGCGCGCGGCGTCGAGCCGCTCCAGCGTCCCGCGCGCGGTGGAGCCCACCTCGATGGCGTAGCAGCGCGCGAGGTAGACGACGGGTGCGATGCCCTGGAGCTTGAGATCGACGCGCGACGACTCACGCAGCAGGAACCGGGCCGGGGGACCGACGGTGAGCGCCCCCTTCGCGAGCCGGCGCAGGAAGAGCCGGTCCCGGCGCCCCCGCGCGAGCTCCGCGTCGAGCGGGGCGAGGTCGAGCGCCCCCGCGCCGCGACGGTAGTCGAAGTAGATGGCGGCCTCGACAGGGCGGCGCGCCATCGCGTCGGCGAGGTGCCGCCTCCATTCCGAGATCGGGTCGAGCCACCTCGACGCCATGCGCCCGCCCGCGCAGCGGGGGAAGCCGGCCGCCTCGAGATCGTGCACGACCCGGTCGGCGAGCGCCTGGTACCAGGTCCGCGCGTCCGCCGCCGCGTCGGCGAAGACGAGCGCGCTGTCCTGGTCCGTCAGCAGGGTCTGCTCCATCCGCCCCTCGGAGCCGAGGAGGAGCCAGGCGTAGGGCGCTGGCGGCGGCCCCAGGTCCGCCTCCGCCCAGCCGATGAGCTTGCGCAGCAGCGCGTCGTCCAGCCGCGCGACGAAGCCGGCGACGGTCGTCGCCTCCAGGCCGCCGGAGAGCAGCGACGACGCCATCTCCGCCACCCGCTGGCCGTGACCGCCGAGCCGGTCGCGCCCCGCCAGCTTGTCCACCGAGCGGAGCATGGGGAGCGGCCCCTGGGCCGTGCAGCGGAGGAGGTCGTTGGCCGTGACCACGCCCACGAGCTCGCGCCCTCGCGCCACGGCGAGGTGGTGCACGCCGCTCTCAAGCAGCGAGCGCCAGGCCTCGAAGATCTGCATGGTCGCGGGGACGGTCGCGACGGGCTGGGTGAAGACCTCGGTGACCGGGGTCTTCGGCCCCCGCCCCGTCGCCAGGATGCGCAGCCGGAAGTCACGGTCGGTGACGATACCGGGCGGATCCGTGCGGACGAGGACGGACGATATCTTCTCCGCGCGCATGCACCGCGCCGCCTCCCCAACCGTCGCCGCCGCGTCGATCCAGACCGCCGGGCGCCGCACCAGCTGCCCCACCCCCTGCGTCACGTCGATCTGGAACGTGGCGACCGCCGAGTGCTGCAGGCTCGACTTGAGCCTCGCGGCGAGCTCGACGGCGAAGTGGCCCGCGAAGCTGGCGTCGGTGAGGAGCCGCTCGAACTGGCTCCGCGGGAGGCGGTAGGCGAGGAGGTCCTGCTCCACCGTGACGTCCATCGTGGCCTCGCGGGTGACGAGCGACGTGTAGCCGAACATCTCCCCCTCCTCGAGGCTCTCGAGGGTCTCGCCGTCGCGGTCGATCCGGACCGACCCGGTGCGGATGACGTAGAGGTGCTCGAGGGGCGTGCCGCCCGCCTCCGCGAGCCGCATCCCCGCGGGGTAGAACCCCACCTCCAGCGCCCGCGCGGCCTCGTCGAAGAGCGCCTGCGGGAGCGCATGGAACGGGGGCGTGGCCCGCAGGAAGACGACCGGCTCCAGCGCTGGCACGTTCCGCTCCTACCTTCGCGCTTCGCGCGGGTAGCGCAGGCTCGCGACCAGCCGCTGCACCGCCTCGGGCGGCGGCTTCGAGAGGAGCGAGACGACGACGAGCACCGCCGTGTTCACGAGGGCCCCCACGGCCCCGAACCCTTCCGGCGAGATCCCGAAGAGCCAGTGCGCCGGCACGTTGAGGTCCGGGCGGAGGACGGCGAACCAGGTGACGTAGAAGACGGTGACCGACATCCCGGTGATCATACCCGCCACCGCCCCTTCCCGGGTCGCACGGCGCCAGAAGATCCCGAGGACGATCACCGGGAAGAAGGAGCTCGCCGCGAAGCCGAACGCGTAGGCGACCACCTGTGCCACCGCGGCGGGGGGGTGGAGCGCCACCAGCGCCGCCGCGAGGACGGTCCCCGTCGCCGCCACCCGCGCCCAGCCCAGCTCGGCGCGCTCGGAGAGGCGAGGCGCGAGGAAGCCGCGAACGAGGTCGTGCGAGAAGGCCGCGGCGATGACCAGGACCAGCCCTGCGGCGGTCCCGAGCGCCGCCGCGAACGCCCCCGCCGCGACGAGCGCCACGACCCAGGGTGACAGGTTCGCCATCTGCGGCAGCGCCAGCACGAGCAGGTCGGGGTCGAGCTTCACCTCGTTGACCGCCGGATCACCGGAGAGCTGCATCCGCCCGTCGCCGTTCCGATCCTCGAACGACGCGAGCCCGGTGCGCTCCCAGTCGAGGAGCCACGCCGGCGCCTCGGCGCGCAGGTGGCCGTGTACCGACGCCACCACCCCCGCCCTCGCGAAGACGGCCACGGCCGGCGCGGCGAGGTAGAGGACGGCGATGAAGACGAGCGCCCACGCCGCGGTGGCGCGGGCGTCCCGGATCTTCGGCACGGTGAAGAAGCGGATGATGATGTGGGGGAGGCCGGCCGTCCCGAACATCAGCGCCGCGGTCGTGCAGAGGACGTCGATCCGGGGGCGCGCCCCGCCGGTGAGGGGCGAGAGCCCGAGCTCACGCGAGATCGTGCCGAGCGCCTGGAGCAGCGTCTGGCCGGCCGGCGCGCCGAGCCACGCCGCCCCCTGCGGCGAGAGGGGCTGCCCGGGGGCGAGCGGCACGGCCGGCGTCCCGGTCAGCGTGATGGCGAGGAACGTCGCCGGGACGAGGTAGGCGACGATGATCACGACGTACTGCGTCACCTGCACGGCCGTGATCCCCTTCATGCCGCCGGTGACCGCGAAGAGCAGGACCAGGACCGCGCCGACCGCGACGGCCGTCCCCACCTGGACGTCGAGCAGCCGGGCGAGCACGACGGCGACGCCGCGCACCTGGCCGGCGACGTAGGTGAAGGAGATGACGACCGCGCAGAGGATGGCCACGAAGCGCGCGCCGTCCGAGTAGTACCGATCGCCCACGAACTGGGGGACGGTGTACTTGCCGTACTTGCGGAGGTAGGGCGCGAGCAGGACCGCGAGCAGGACGTACCCGCCGGTCCAGCCCATCAGGTAGCTGGCGCCGTCGCGCCCCATGACCGCCACGAGCCCGGCCATCGACATGAACGAGGCGGCGCTCATCCAGTCGGTGGCCGTCGCCATGCCCGCCACCGCGGGGTGCAGCGTCCGGTCGGCGACGTAGTACTCGACGGTCGAGCGGGCCTTCGACCATAGGGCGACGGCCGCGTAGAGCGCGAAGCTCCCGCAGACCACCAGCCAGGTCCAGCCCGTGATCCCCATCGCCCTAGCCCCTGCCGGCGGAGGTCATTGCTCGTAGACCCCGAAGCGCCGATCCAGCCGGTTCATGAGCCGCACGTATACGAACGTGAGCGCGACGAACGTGACGATCGAGCCGCTCGTCGAGAACCAGTAGCCGAGCGGGAAGCCCATGAAGTGCAGGGCGTCGAGCTGATCGGCGAAGAGCGTGCCCGCGCAAAATGAGACGCCGAACCAGACCGCCAGCAGGATGGCGATGAGGATGACGTTGGCGCGCCAGTAGGCCGCTTGCGGCGCTTGCTCCATCGTGCGGGCCTCCTGATCCCCAAAGGTTCATGGCCGAAATCCGCTGCATTGTTGCAGACTTTGCGGCGGGAAGCTCTCCTTTACGACCGCAGCGATCAACAGGGGCGTCAACCACCTCCAAGCGCTACTTCTGCGTGCGCCCTACCATTTGTTCGCGCAAGCTGTGCGCGGAACCTTGCCTTTCGGCTTCGACCCTGCTACCACCAAGTCACCCGTCTCATCCGTCGCGCGGCATCACGCCGCGCCGACCCCCGCCCGGGAGGACAACAAATGGCATCGGATCCCACCGCCGGAACGAAGCAGCCCCAAGCGAAGTCGGGAGGAATCACCAAGGAAGAGACGATGGTCATCTTCGCCTCTTCGCTGGGCACCGTCTTCGAGTGGTACGACTTCTACCTGTACGGCTCCCTCTCGGCGATCATCGGCAGGCAGTTCTTCTCCGCCCTGAACGAGACGAGCCAGTTCATCTTCGCCCTGCTCGCCTTCGCCGCCGGCTTCGCGGTCCGCCCGTTCGGCGCCCTCGTGTTCGGCCGGCTCGGCGACATGATCGGCCGCAAGTACACGTTCCTCGTCACGATCCTCATCATGGGCAGCGCGACGGCCGTCGTCGGCATGCTGCCCTCCTACAACACGATCGGCGTCGCGGCGCCGATCATCCTCATCGTCCTCCGCATGCTGCAGGGGCTCGCGCTCGGCGGCGAGTACGGCGGCGCCGCCACCTACGTGGCCGAGCACGCCCCGCACGGCAAGCGCGGCCTGTTCACGAGCTGGATCCAGACGACGGCGACCGTCGGCCTGTTCCTCTCGCTCTTCGTGATCCTCGGCTGCCGCGCAGCGCTCGGGCCGGCGTTCGACGACTGGGGCTGGCGCATCCCGTTCCTCATCTCGATCATCCTGCTCGCCGTCTCCGTCTACATCCGGCTCAAGCTGAACGAGTCGCCGATCTTCAAGAAGATGAAGGCCGAGGGCAAGCAGTCGAAGGCGCCGCTGACCGAGTCCTTCCTCCGCTGGGACAACCTGAAGATCGTCATCATGGTCCTCCTCGGCGGGACCGCCGGCCAGGCCGTCGTCTGGTACACCGGCATGTTCTACGAGCTCTTCTTCCTGACGCAGACCCTCAAGGTGGAGCCGAGCTCCGCGAACCTGATGGTCGCGGGCTCGCTGGCCCTCGCCACCCCGTTCTTCATCGTCTTCGGCGCCCTCTCCGACCGGATCGGCCGGAAGAAGATCATCATGTTCGGCTGCGCGATCGCCGCCGTGACCTACTTCCCCATCTTCAAGACGCTGACGGAAGCCGCCAACCCGGCCCTCGCCGCCGCGCAGCGGAGCAGCCCCGCCGTCATCGCCGCGAACCCCGGCGAGTGCAGCGTCCAGTTCAACCCGGTCGGCACGTCCAAGTTCACCAGCTCCTGCGACATCGCGAAGTCCACGCTCGCCAAGCGCGCGGTGCCGTACTCGAACGAGAGCCTCCCCGCCGGCTCCGCCGCCGTCATCAGGATCGGCGCGACGACGGTCGCCTCGTACGACGGCAAGGCGTCGAACGTGAAGGAGGAGAAGGCGCGCTTCGACAAGGAGATCGGCGCCGCGCTCACCGCCGCCGGCTACCCGGTCACCGCTGACATGAGCAAGGTGAACAAGCCGCTCGTCATGTTCCTCCTCTGGGTCCTCGCCCTCTACGTGACCATCGTGTACGCGCCGATCGCCGCCTGGCTCGTCGAGCTCTTCCCGGCGCGCATCCGCTACACGTCGATGTCGCTGCCGTACCACATCGGCAACGGCTGGTTCGGCGGCTTCCTCCCGACGATCGCCTTCGCCATCGTCGCGGCGACCGGCGACATCTACGCCGGCCTCTGGTACCCGATCGGCGTCTCGGTGATGACCTTCGTCCTCGGCTCGCTCTTCATGCCGGAGACCAAGGATCGCGACATCCACCACGAGGCGTAAGCCAGGCGAACGCGCAATCAGGCCCCCTGCGTCCACCGGACGCGGGGGGCCTCTTCGCGCCGGGGGGCGGCACGCCCCGCCTTCTTATGACGTCCGCGCCCGGACGACCGTGACGGTGCAGGGCGCCTCCGCCGCCACCTTCGTGGAGACGGTCCCGAGGAGCCGGAAGCGCGAGAGCGGCTCGGGGGCCGCGTCCGGAGCGACCCCCGTCGAGACGGCCCCGAGCATCCCTCGCAGCGCCACGTCACGCGGCGGAGCGCCGATCACGACGTGGTCTACGTGGTTTGCCCGCGCGTAGGCGAGCAGCGCCTCGGCCGGGTCCGGCGACTCGACGACGTGGAAGGAGACCTGGCCGGCGGGGAGCTTCAGCGGCTCAGCCCAGTGGCGGAGCACGACGAGGTGGCGGATCCGCTGGCGCGACGCGGTCTCCTCCGGCGTGCTTCCGCCCAGCTCGGAGGTGGGCCTCACCACCGAGACCACCGCCAGGCGGGTGTGCTCGCCGGTGGCCAGGATGCGCCGGACCGCCTCGCGGATCGCGTCGGCCTGTGCCACGTCCGCGTGCGTCGAGGCCACCGCGGCGAGGACGATCGAGGCGCGCGCCACCGCGGCGGCGGGGCGCGGCACCTCGGGGGGCTCGTACCCGATCGCCTTGAGCCAGCGCCGGACCACGGCGAGCTTCCCCGGCCTCCGGAGGCTCCGGCCTCGCTCTCCGACCGCGACGTGCTCCGGGTGCGCGAGGTCGAAGGCGACCTGCGACGCGGAGGGGTAGCGGTCGCCCGCGTCCACCTCCAGGCAGTGCAGGATCACCTCCTGGAGCCACTCCGGCACGGTCGCGACCACGGCGCGCGGCGCCCGCGGCGCGTGCCAGAGCCGGGCGCGGAGCCCCCCCTCCGAGGTGGGCCGGCCATACGGGAGCGTCCCCGTGGCCAGCTCGTACAGGACCACGCCGAGCGAGAAGAGGTCGCTGCGCGGATCGGAGCGCCCCCCCGCGATCTGCTCGGGCGAGATGTATGGCGCCGAGCCGATGGGGCGCCGGTACTCCTCGGCGAGCAGGTCGGGGAACTGCCCGTGGTGGGCGAGGCCGAAGTCCACGAGCACCGCCGCGCCGTCCGGCCGGATCACCACGTTCGACGGCTTCACGTCGAGGTGGATGGCGTCCTGGAGGTGGAGGCTGTGGAGCGCGTCGGCGAGAGCCACCCCGAGCCGCGCCACCTCCTCGGCCGGCAGGGGCGCGCGCGCAGCCCACTCCTCCAGCGGCCTGCCCTCGACGTGCTCCATGACGATGTAGGGCACCTTCGCGAGGTCGCCCTTCGCGACGAAGCGGGGGACGTACCGCCCCCCGAGCGCCTCGAGCACCATCTGCTCGACCTCGAAGGAGATGAGGCTGCTCGCCGGCTCGCCGTGCCCGAGCCGGGGGACCTTCATGAGGAGCGGGAAGCCGGTGGGCGGCCCCGAGACGCGGTAGAGCACCGCCATCCCGCCGGAGTGGACCTGCTCCTCCAGCCGGAACCCGTCGAGCGTCGCGCCGATCTCCAGGTCACCGGCCATGGTCACTCTCCCCGCTCGATCCGGGCCGCGAGCTCCTCCGGGAGGCCGGCTGCGCGGATCTTCGTGGCCGCGGCGCGCCAGTCGTACGGGACGCGATGGAAGGTGAGCGTGTGGCGAGCGAGATCCAGCATCGCCCAGCAGGCGGCCGTGTCGTGGTCGCGGGGCTGGCCGACCGAGCCGACGACCACCAGCCAGCGGCGGTGCGCTGGGACCGGGATCGCCCTCCCCGGCACGGGCGTGAACGGCACCGGGCGCTCCGCCGCGCTCGTGTAGAAGAGCGTCGGCTCGTGGACGTGGCCGCACAGGACGTAGCGAGCGCCCCTGGACGCCGCGAGCGACCGGGCGGCCGTGCGCTCGTCGCTCACGTAGCTCCACTCCCCGGGCTGCTCGGCGCTCGCATGGACGTAGAGCACCTCCCCATCGCGGACGGTGAGCGGCAGCCCCTGCAGGAAGGCGAGCTGGCTCGCGTCCAGCTGGCGGCGCGTCCAGTCGATGGCCGCAGCCGCGACGTCTCGCATCGCGTCCGTGCCACCGCCCACGACCGCGGCGTCGTGGTTCCCGCGAACGACCACCGCGCCGCGCGCCGCGTAGCCCGCGACGAGATCCAGCACCGCGCCCGGCTCGGCGCCGTATCCGACCAGATCTCCGAGGAAGGCATGACGCTCCGCCCCATGCGCCTCCGCCTCGGCGAGGCAGGCCGTCAGGGCGTCCAGGTTCGCGTGGATGTCGGCGAAGAGAGCGACTCGCATGTGAGGTGGCGCGTTGGTGACGAGCATAGTCCGTCACGACCCACCCACCAACGGCCGGTGACACGGGTCTCGGGCGTGTCCTATCCTGCGCGAGAGCCCCGCATGAACGTCGACTGCCAGAGCTGCGGCTGGAACCTTGAGGTCCCACCCGGCACCCCCGAGGGGCGCGAGTTCGCGTGCGGCCACTGCGGACTCCTGCTGCGCAACGAGGAGCCGACGCGCGCGTTCCGCTGGACGAGCGTCGACCCGTTCGTGCGCCGCCACGGCGCGACCCGGCTCGGGCTGGGGGCCGGGCTGCTCGCGGGCTTCTCCGTGGTGCCCGCGACCGCCGTCTCCCTCCTCCTGCGCCACCGCTTCGATCCGCTCTTCCTCTCGGCGATCGCCATCCCGTGGTGCGCCATCGGGCTCTGGCTGGCGCGGCGGAGGGTCGCGACGCCGTCCATCCGCTGGCACGTCTCCCTCTGGATAGGCGCGGGCGCGTTCGCGACGTACGTCGCGCTCGTCGTCGCCGCCGTCCCGGCGTGGCAGCCGCTCCTCGGCATCGGCGACGACCCCGAGGCGCTGAAGCTGGTCTTCGCCATCGGCGTCATGGCGTTGACGGTCGGCGTCGGCGTCGGTTCGTTCTACGACTGGGTCCTCAGGCGAACGCCGAGGGCACGCGCGACGCCGCCCGAGAGCGCGGCCCGCGACTCCGCCGCGTAGCGCCCGGCAGGTGCCGGCTCCTCCGGCACCTGCACGCTTCCCGCACAGCTCCACACGACGCCTGCGCGCGCCTCATCCATATAGATGATGGACGGCGATTCACGCCGCCAACGCGCCGCGCAGCACACTACGCACCATGCTCCTTCGTGCGCGCATTCCGTGCGGCAACCGAGCAGCACGTCACTTATTAGGCCGTGCGACCATCCGCCGCCGGGTCAACGCACAAATTTTCGCGTTTACTTCTTCTCGCGGCGCAAACGCGCGTGCTATTCGAGACGGCGCAATTATTTCGAAGGGTCCCCAAAGATGAAGGGGGCGAGGTTCACCGACACGGAGGTGTCACATGGCGAACGCAGCGATCAAGGCGGAGCAGGGAGGCAAGCAGTCCACGAAGGAGCTACTGGACTCCCCGGAGTTCAAGCACCTCGTCAGCAGGCGCTGGAGCGTCAGCATGACGCTCCTGACGCTCCTCTTCGTCTCCTACTACGGCTACATCCTCGTCGTCGCGACGGCGAAGGACTTCGTGAACCAGAAGATCGGCGGCGGGGCCACGACCCTGTCCATCCCGCTGGGCGTCGCCGCGATCGTCATCGCGTTCGCGCTCACGGCCTTCTACGTCTCCTGGGCCAACAAGTCCTACGACCCCGAGGTCGAGCGGCTCAAGGGCAAGCTGAAGCACTAGCGCCGCCCTCCACCCACGACCTCTATCCAGGAGCCACACGATGCTTCGCACTGACGCGATCCTGAACTTCCTCCTCGGCCAGGCGGCCCCCGCGGCGGCCCCCGCCGCCGCGACGACCAGCCTCGGCAAGCCGACGCTGCCCGCCATCGGCTTCTTCTTCCTCATCGTCGCGGTGACCCTCGTCATCACCTACTGGGCCGCCCGCAAGACCAAGACCTCCAGCGAGTTCTACGCCGCCGGGCGCAGCGTCTCGGCGCTCCAGAACGGCTTCGCGCTCGCCGGCGACTACATGTCGGCCGCGTCGTTCCTGGGCATCTCCGGCATGGTCGCCATGTCCGGCTACGACGGCATGATCTACGCCACCGGCTGGCTCGTCGGCTGGCCGGCGCTCATGTTCCTCATCGCCGAGCCGCTCCGCAACCTCGGCAAGTTCACGTTCGCCGACGTCGTCGCCTTCCGGCTTCGCCAGGGGCCGGTCCGCATCGCCGCGGCGATCGGCTCGATCCTGACGGTGCTCTTCTACACGATCGCGCAGATGGTCGGCTCCGGCCAGCTCATCTCGCTGATGTTCGGCCTCAAGTACGAGTACGCCGAGCTGATCGTCGGCGCCGTCATGCTCGCCTACGTGCTCTTCGGCGGCATGCTCGCCACGACGTGGGTCCAGATCATCAAGGCCTTCCTGCTGCTCTGCGGCGTCACCCTCCTGACGGCCCTGGTCTTCAACCGGTTCGGCTGGAGCCCCACCCGGATCTACGCCGAGGCCGCCGCCAAGTACGGCGACGCGGCGCTGCAGCCTGGCGGCCAGGTCGCGAGCCCCATCGAGGCGGTCTCGCTCGGCCTCGCCCTGATGTTCGGCCTCCTCGGCCTGCCGCACATCCTGATGCGCTTCTACACGGTGCCGGACGCCAAGGCCGCCCGCAAGTCGGTGCTCTACGCGACCGGCCTCATCGGCTACTTCTACCTGATCATCCCGATCGTCGGCTTCGGCGCCTCGCTGCTCGTCCCGGGCGGCCGTGACTTCATCAAGTCGATGGCCGGCGGCGGCAACATGGCCTCGCCGCTCCTCGCCGAGTTCCTCGGCGGCACGCCGTTCCTCGGCTTCATCTCCGCCGTGGCGTTCGCCACCATCCTCGCGGTCGTCGCCGGGCTCACGCTCGCTGGCGCCTCCGCGTACTCGCACGACATCTACGTGTCCGTCATCAAGAAGGGGCACGCCAGCGAGGAGGAGCAGGTCAAGGCCGCCAAGATCGCGACGATCGTCTTCGGCGTCTTCGCCGTCGGCCTCGGCATCCTCTTCAAGGGCCAGAACGTCGCCTTCATGGTCGGCCTCGCCTTCGCGATCGCCTGCTCCGCCAACTTCCCGGCGCTGCTCATGTCGATCATCTGGAAGCGCTTCACCACCTGGGGCGCGGTCGCCTCGATCATCGTGGGCGCGTTCAGCTCCGTCATCATGATCATGCTCTCGAAGACGGTCTGGGTGGACGTGTTCCACAACGCGGCGCCCATCTTCCCCATGAAGAACCCGGCCATCTTCTCGATGACCGCGGCCTTCGTGTTCGGCATCGTGGTCTCGCTCATGATCCCCGACGCCGAGGCCCAGGCGAAGTTCGAGGACGAGAAGATCCGGGTCTACCTCGGCGTCGGCGCCGAGTAGCTCCGGCTGGCTTCCCGCTCCCGGGGAGCGACGGGTAGGAGGCGGTGGGCGACCCCCACCGCCTCCTTCTTCGTTTCAGGGGGAGAGCTCCGGCACGTGGCGGGCGAGGATCGCCTGCAGCTCCGCCAGGTCCGGCCGGCGGGAGAAGGCCTCGCGGACGTAGCGGAGCGACGCCGGGATGGAGCGGAGGAAGTCGGGGTTCTTGCGCACGCGGTCGATGAAGACGAACCGTCCAGCGTCCTTCAGCTTCCGCTGGACCGTGAGCAGGTCGAAGACCTCGCGGAACGGCCCGTACCCTAGCCGCGGCCCGCCCTCGGCCTCGAGCCGCTCGAGGTAGCGGCGCAGCAGCCGCTCCACGAGCTCCGCCGGGAGCTCGACGTAGCTGTCCCGCAGCAGCGCCACCAGGTCGTACTGGCGCGGCCCGAGGAGCGCGTCCTGGAAGTCGATCACGGCCTGCGCGCCGCCGGGGAGGATCATGAGGTTGCGCGACTGGTAGTCCCGGTGCGTGAAGCCCTTCGGCTCCGCGTCGAGCGCGTGCGAGATCGCCTCGAAGTGGCGCTCGACCGCGGCCCGCTCACCGGCCGACAGCGTGGCCCCCTTCCACGCCTCCAGCAGCCACTCCCGGAAGTGGTGGAGCTCCCAGAGGTAGAGGTCGTGGTCGAAGGCGCGGGAGAACGCGACGGAGCGTCCCGGGTTGGCCTCGGCGTGCGCGCGGAGCCGCGCGAGCTGGTCGATCGCGGCGGCGTAGAGCGGCTCGGGCGCGTCCCCGGCCAGGAGCCGCGTCTCGAGCATCTCGTCGCCGAGGTCCTCGAGCACCATCAGGCCGTCGGCCTCGTAGAAGGCGCGGATGGCGGGCACGCGCACGCCGATCCCCTCCAGGTAGCGCTGCACGTCGACGAAGGGGTTCACCGGCGGTGGCCCGCCCTTGGTGACCTCCTCCGGGCGCGCGTCCTCGGGCAGCACCATGACCACCAGCGCGCCAGGCGGCGTCCCGACCCGCCAGTAGCTCCGCATCGACGCGTGCCCCGCCAGGCGCCGAACCGGCCACGCCGACGCGTCCCGCCCGGTGACCCGGACGACCGCGGACCGCACCCTCGCCTCGGTCTGGTCCCCGCTCATGCGCTCGCCTCCCTTTCGCGGGCCGTTCGTTGACACCCTTCGAAACGGCGCCCTATAAGGCCCTGTCCGCCTTCGCCCCGCCCATTTTCGGAGCGCCCATGAGCTACCACGAGAACGTCCTCGCCGCGATCGGGCACACCCCGCTCGTCCGGCTCAACAAGGTGGTCGATCCCGGGGGCGCGACCGTCCTCGCAAAGCTGGAGTTCATGAACCCCGGCGGCTCGATCAAGGACCGCATGGCGGTCCACATCATCGAGAAGGCGGAGAAGGCCGGCCTGCTGCGCCCGGGCGGGACGATCGTCGAGAACACCAGCGGCAACACCGGCGTCGGCGTCGCGATCGCCGCGGCGGTGAAGGGCTACCGCTGCGTCTTCACGATGCCCGACAAGATGTCGAGGGAGAAGCAGGAGACGCTCAAGGCCCTCGGCGCCCAGGTCGTGGTCACGCCGACCAACGTCCCGCCCGACTCCCCGCAGAGCTACTACTCCGTGGCGAAGAGGATCGCCGCCGAGACGCCCAACAGCTTCTACGTGAACCAGTACTTCAACCGGGACAACGTCGAGGCCCACTACCAGCTCACCGCGCCCGAGCTCTGGGAGCAGACGGGCGGGGCGTTCGACGCGTTCGTCGCCGGCATCGGCACCGGCGGCACGATGAGCGGCTGCGGCAGGTTCTTCAAGGAGAAGAACGCGAAGATCCTGAACGTCGGCGTCGACCCGGTGGGCTCCGTCTACCACTCGATGTTCAAGACCGGGAAGCTGGGCCAGCCCCACGCCTACAAGGTCGAGGGGATCGGCGAGGACCTGCTCTGCGGGACGATGGACCTCTCGGTGCTCGACGACGTCCGGCAGGTCACCGACGCCGAGGCCTTCACGATGGCCCGCAGGCTCGCTCGCGAGGAGGGGATCTTCGCCGGCGGCTCGTCGGGGGCCGCCGTCCACGTCGCGGCCGCGCTCGCGAAGGAGCTGGGCAAGGGGAAGGTCGTGATCGTCCCGCTGCCGGACACCGGCCGCGCGTACGTCTCCCGGTTCTTCTCCGACGAGTGGATGCGCGACAACGGGTTCCCGACCGGCACCGGCGGCGAGGTGGCGACGGCGACCGTGAAGGACGTGCTCGGCTCGCGGCGCGGCAAGGTGGTCACCGCGCGGAAGACGGACAAGGTCGAGGCGGTGGTCCGGGAGCTCAAGGAGCACGACATCTCGCAGATGCCCGTGGTGGACGCCGACGGCCGCGCCATCGGGATGATCCACGAGTACGACCTGCTCCAGTTCCTCATCGAGGGGAAGCACCGGCTCTCCGAGGTCGTGGAGCCGCTGGTCCAGCCGCTCCAGGGCGTCGTCGGGCTCGACACGCCGATCGCCCGCCTCCGCCAGATCTTCGACGACGACAACGTCGCCATCGTCAAGGAGGGCGACCGGATCACCGGCATCATCACGAAGATCGACCTGATCGCCTTCGTCGGCGAGCGGCTGCGGTGACCCCGGCATGACCGACCCCAGACACCGCTTCGAGACGCTCGCCATCCACGCCGGCCAGCCGCCGGATCCGCGCACCGGCGCGGTCATGACGCCGATCTACCTCTCGTCCACCTTCGCGCAGGAGGGGCCGGGCAGGCACAAGGGGTACGAGTACTCCCGCTCGGGCAACCCCACGCGCGACGCGCTCGAGGCCTGCTACGCCGCGCTCGAGGGGGCGCGCCACGGCTTCGCGTTCGCGTCGGGGCTCGCGGCGAGCGACGCCGTCCTGCACCTGCTCCAGGCGGGCGACCACGTCGTCGCGTCCGACGACGTCTACGGCGGCACGTTCCGGATCCTCGACAAGGTCTACGGCCGCCACGGCGTCGCCTTCGACCAGGTCGACATGACCGATCTCGCCGCCGTGGAGCGGGCGTTCAAGCCCACGACCCGGCTCGTCTGGATCGAGAGCCCCACGAACCCGCTCCTCAAGATCGCGGACGTCGCGGCGGTGGCGCGGCTGGCGCGCGCGCACGGCGCCATCTCGGTCGTGGACAACACCTTCGCGACCCCGTACTTCCAGCGGCCGCTGGAGCTCGGGGCCGACCTCGCGGTCCACTCGGCGACCAAGTACCTGAACGGCCACTCCGACGTGGTCGGCGGCGCCGCGATGACGAGCGACGACGCGCTCGCCGAGCGGCTCCGCTTCGTCCAGAACGCTGCGGGAGGCGTCCCGTCGCCCATGGACTGCTACCTGGTCCTGCGCGGCCTCAAGACGCTCGCGGTCCGGATGGAGCGCCACGCCGAGGGGGCGCTGCGGATCGCGCGCTGGCTCGAGGGTCATCCCCAGGTCGAGCGCGTCCTCTACCCTGGGCTCCCCTCGCACCCCCAGCACGCGCTGGCGCGGAGCCAGATGCGCGGCTTCGGCGGGATGCTCTCCTTCGTGATCAAGGGCGGGCTCCCCGCCGCCCGCGCCTTCCTGGAGACGCTGCGCGTCTTCGCGTGCGCCGAGTCGCTGGGGGGCGTGGAGAGCCTCATCGAGCACCCCGCGATCATGACGCACGCCTCGATCCCGGCGGCGCAGCGCGCCGCCCTCGGGATCGCCGACGGCCTGATCCGGGTGTCGGTCGGCATCGAGCACGTCGAGGATCTGATCGCGGATCTCGAGGCGGGCTTCACGGCCGCGCGCGGCGGGCGCTGACCGCCGTCCGCCTGGTCCACCAAGGAGACAACGTGATCGATCGTCGAAGCTTCATCGTGGGAGGGCTCGCCGGGGCCTCCGTCGGAGCCCTGCTCGGCAGGCTCGGCCTGAAGCGCCCCGAGGCTCCACCCCCAGCGCCCAAGGCGCCGGAGGCGCCGCCTCCGGAGGGGCGGCTCTCGTTCTCCCAGGAGGGCGAGGACATCGTGCTCTTCCACGTCCTCCGCGACGTCCTCCGGGTCAGCGCCCCCACCTACCTCGACATCGGCGCGGCGGATCCGGTCCGCGGCAGCAACACCTACCTGCTCTACTGCACCGGCGGTCACGGCGTGCTGGTCGAGCCAAACCCCGCGTACGTCGCGAAGCTGCGGCTCCGCCGCCCGAACGACGTCGTGGTGCCCGTCGGCGTGGGCGTCGGGGAGGAGACCGAGGCCGACTACTACGAGATCCGCGGCCGCCCGTCGCTCAACACCTTCTCCCCCGAGGTCGTGAAGGACCTGCGCGTGGAGCTGGGCGCCGACGCGGTCGAGCGGGTGGTGAAGATGCCGCTCGTGCCCGTGAACGAGGTCATCGCCACCCACCTCGGCAAGGCCCCCGACCTGCTCTCCATCGACGTCGAGGGGCTGGACCTGACCATCCTGCGCACCCTCGACTTCGTGAAGTGGCGACCGGGCGCGATCATCGCCGAGACCATCCGGCCCGGCGTACCCGGGGTGAACCTGGAGCTCGTGAAGTTCGTCGTCTCCAGGGGCTACGTCGTCCGGGGCGGCTCGCCGGTCAACACGATCTTCGTCGACTCCCACCGGTACGGCTGAGCCCTGGCACCGGCGGGGCCTTGCGCGCGGCCCCTCCCGGCGCTGGAATCCGGTCCATGCGCCTCTTCACGCCGATCACCCTCCGCAGCGTCACGCTCCGCAACCGGCTCGCCATGTCGCCGATGTGCCAGTACTCGGCGAAGGACGGGCTCGCGAACGACTGGCACCTCGTCCACTACGCGACGCGCGCCGTCGGCGGCGTGGGGCTCGTCTGCGTCGAGGCGACCGCCGTCGAGGCGCGCGGGAGGATCTCCCCCGCCGACCTGGGGCTCTGGGACGAGGCGCAGGTCGCGCCGCTCGCGCGGGTGACGCGGCTGGTCGCCGAGGCGGGCGCGGTCCCCTGCGTGCAGCTCGCCCACGCGGGCCGGAAGGCGTCTACGGCCCCACCGCACCAGGGGGGCGGACCGCTCGCCGCGTCCGGCGGCGGGTGGCGGACCGTCTCCGCGAGCGCCCTCGCCTTCGGCGACGGGC
>JBAVTL010000512.1:0-7089 GCA_049696175.1 Anaeromyxobacteraceae bacterium | reverse complement strand
CCGGCCGCCCCCCGCTCCCGCCACATCAACGCGGCGGTGAGGCGGGAGGTCTGGATCCGAGACGAAGGGCGGTGCCAGTTCAGGCTCGAGAGCGGCGAGGTCTGCGGCTCGACTCACCGCCTCCAGTACGATCACGTCCACCCGTTCGCCCTGGGTGGCGAGTCCAGCGCCGCGAATCTCAAGTTGGCCTGCGCCGCACATAATCTGCTCGCGGCTAGGCGCGTCTACGGCGACGAACTGATGGATCGCTTCACACGTGGTGCGAGCCGACCGCCCGCGCCAGATGCCAGGCAGCCGTGATCTCCAGTGCCGCGAGTGGGCCTGGCCCCGGCCGCCCGGCGTGCAGCCGCAACCGTCGTCGGCGACGGCGCGTGCGAGTCGAGCGCGCGCGCCCCCCCCTCCTCCCCTCGTAAGCTGCTTTCGGCGCGGAGACGCGCGATGCGGGGCAAGACACGCACCGCCGATCGGAAGGCTGCTGCGGGGCGGGCAACTACATCGGCCTCCAGACCACCCCGATCGAGGGCAGGAGGACGTTGGAGTCGTACTTCCCGGGGAAGGCCTCTGGACCGGTGCTCGTCACGACGTCGAAGGGGGCCCAGAAGATCGATGCGGCGACCGACAGCCTGTCGGAGAACTTCCAGTCCGCCCCCCCGGCGAAGGCCCACGTGCTCCCGTCGGGGAGCGACGGCGAGTAGGTGTCGGTCTTGAGCCCGGAGTGGTCGCGCAGGATGCCGCCGCGGAGCGTCAGCTTCGCCGTCGTGTTCCACTCCGCGCCGAGGCGGAAGGTGTAGCCGTTGTCGTAGTCGCGCGGGACGCTGACCTCGAAGCCGCGGTCGCCGGTGAAGGTGTCGTCCGTGTAGACGACGTAGCGGTCGAAGGTGAAGCCGAAGGTCACCTGCACCGGCTTGACCGGCCGCCACGCCACGCCGAGGTTCAGCGTGTTCGGGAAGGTCAGGACGTGGGTCGCGCCCTGGTCCACCGTGGCCGGGTCGGTCGGGACCGCGCCTGCCGGGATGTTGAAGTGGGCGTCCCCCTCCAGCTCCATCCGCGTCTTGTGCTTGTAGTCGAGGCCGAAGGTCAGCGGATAGCCGACGATCGGCGTGTACTCCGCCGACACGTCGTAGGAGAGGCCGCCCCCCTTCGCCGAGATCTCCGCGTAGCCGTCGGGGAAGGGCTGGACGCCCTGCTTCAGGTACTCGGTCGTGTAGCCGTACATCAGGCCGCCGCCGACGCGCAGCTGCGGTAGGACCTGGACGCCACCCGTGAGGAAGGTGCCGTAGACCTTCCGGTCCACCTCGATGATCCGGCCGCGCCCCGCCCAGTGCTCGTCCCAGAAGACGTTGGCGCCGCCGAGCAGGTTCAGGCCGACGCCGACGCCGGCCTTCATGCCGAACAGCTCGCGGCCGTACGCCGCGAAGATCGCGACGGGGGGCGCGGGCTTGAACTCGAGGCTCTCCGGCGACTGGGACTGCAGGTCGCTCGTCGTCGCCGTCCAGGTCTGGTCCAGGAAGAGGACCGATCCGGCGACGGAGAGCTGGAGCCCCTCGACCTTGGAGAGTGCCGACGGGTTCTTGAAGGTGGCCGCCGCGTCCCCCTGGGCCGCCACGGCGGAGTCGGCGAGCGCGAGGTCGCGCGGGTTGACGTTGGGGAGGGAGTAGCCGTTCGCGAGCGAGACGGCGGGGGCGAGGAGCGTCAGTGCGATGAGCTTGCGCATGTGAGTGGTCCTCGGAGGTTAAGGCAGGACGACCTGGGTCCCGGCGGTGCCGGCGAGGTCGTCGGCGGGGAGCGTCAGGGACTGGAGGAAGTTCGCGGCGTCGTCCTGGGCCGAGAGAGTCGCCGCGACCGAGCTGCCGGAGAGCAGGAAGCCGTGCGAGACGGGCTTGAGCGCTCCGTCAACGGAGGTGGCGGCGACGTACGTCGCCTGGTCGAGGCCCGTCGCGAGCCCGTAGAGCTCGTAGTTGAACGCGTTCGGGATGGTCGTGTCGTTGTAAGCGGCCATTCCGAAGGCCGCGGTGCCAGTCACGCCGAGCCCGGTCGCGAGCGCGTCGATCGGGGACGCGAGGCCGGCCTCGACGTACGCGGCGTAGTTGATCGGGTCCGCCGGGTCCAGGATCCACTTCGCCACGTTGACCGTCTTCAAGTACGCCGCGGCCACCGCCGGGTCGTTCGCGATCTCGCCCCGGTTGATCCCCATCGAGAGGAAGAGCGCGTCGACGTCGATCTTGAAGTCCGGAGCGTTGGTGAAGATGTCTGTCAGCGTCCCGCCCGCGACGTTCAGCACCCCGCGGCCGAAGCGCGGGTTGGTGGCGAGCACCTCCGAGCCGACGATCCCGCCGAGCGACTGGCCGACCAGGTAGACCCGCGTCGGGTCGACGGCGTAGCCGATGGCGGCGAGCGACGAGGCGAGCGGGCTCGGGGAGGCCGGCTGCGGCCACGGGACCGCCGCCGGCGGTCGGGCGAGCGCCAGGACCAGGGCCGACTGGTCCATCAGGTCCTGCCGGATCGCGTCGCGGGTCCGGAAGAAGTTGCTGCTCACGAAGTAGTTGCCGGAGGCGACATTCTCGTCGAGCGTCCCCGCCGTGCAGGCCCCGGGGACCGAGGCGAGCGATCCGCCCGCGACGACCGGGGAGCAGGCCCCCGCGCCACCGCCGACGCAGTCGGAGTCCTGCTTACAGAAGGAGCGCGAGCCATGGTACGGCGCGTCGATCGCCGCGACGACGAACCCCTTGCCCGCGAGCGTGTTGGCGATGGCAAGCACGTCCATGCGCGTCCGGGTGATGCCATGGTGAAAGACGACGAGCGGGGCGAGGCCGCCGGTCGTGCTGGCGACCTTCGGGGCGGCGACGATCACCTTGAGGCTGCCCTTGATGCCCAGGTTCATCCACATCGACTGCGGGATCGCGAGGAAGCCCGACGCGAGGTCGATGCCGTTGGGCGAGTCGATGGTCGTCGTGTAGAAGCTCTCGACGCTCGGGAAGGAGCCCGCGGGGAAGCCCATGGAGTCCGGCGGAATTGCGGTCACGGCGCCCGGGGTGAAGAGGGCGGTGGCGGCCGCAGTCTCGAAGCCGTACGGCGCGGCGGAGAGCGAGACCGAGGCCGTCGTCACAGTCTGCGTCTTGAACGTGTAGGCGGCGGCGATCGACGCGCGGGTCAGCCCGCGGTCGAGGATCAGCTCGTCGATCTCGCCGCGCATCTTCTGGATCCCGGCGGCCGTCTGGGCGTCCATCCCGGCGAGGAGCGGGACGAGCGTCGCGGGGGTCGTCCCCTGCGTCACTGGCCACGGATAGACAACCGGCGCCGTCTGCTCGAGGATCAGCTTTGAGAAGGTGGAGCGGGCGAGCTTGGTGAGCAGCGCGTCGGTGACGCCGTCGTTCACGACGACAGCGTACTTGGTGTCCTCGGCGAGTGGGGGGAGCGCCATGGTCCCGGCCCAGACCGCCGGCTGGAGGCCGATGGCCAGGGAGTACCCGCCCTGCTGGATCTGGTCGGGCTGCTTGGCGAGGAGGACGACTTCGCTCCAGGTGCAGGCCGGCGGGGTCGCGGCGGTGCAGCTTCGCTTGTAGAGCTTCACGTTGGCGGCGACGGTGCCGGCCGTGATCGGCCCGGAGGTCTGCGCCAGGATCATCGCGGTCGTGGAGAAGCCGTCGAGCGTGACGAGCCCGGCCCCAGCGGCGCCGAACGCGGGGTTGGGCTTGATCAGGCCGCCGTCGAGCGGCTTCGTCGTGTCGGCGGGCACCGCCTCGCGCATCAGGTCGAAGGGCAGCGGCGCGACGCCGGAGCCCGAGTCGACCACCACGTAGGTGCCTGGGCTCGGCGCGATCTGGAACGTCGCGATGGCCGCGGTCTGGTCCACGGGGAAGGCGGCGGAGATCGCGGCGAAGGCGCTGCTCGCGGTCGGCACTGGCGGCGACGCGCAGAGCGCGCCCAGCGCCGGATCCGCGACGGGGTTCCAGCCCGCGGTCAACAGCGCGGCGTAGGCCGGCGGGATGACCGGCATGTTGCACCACGGGACGGCGTTCCACAGGACCTTGCGGAGTCCGTCGAGCTTCGCCGCGGTCACGGCGTCGAGGCCGCCGGGCGGCTGGTTCTCTACCTTCGTCATGTCCTTGTTCGGGATGACGAGGGCGATCGCCTGGTCCGCGTTGACGGAGAGGCCGTTCGTCGTCTTGACGCCGCTTGCGCCGCCGCGGACCGCGACCACGTAGCGCGCGCCTGCCTTCCAGCGGCGGCTGCCGCTCGCGTCGGCGGCCTTGCGGATCTTCAGCACCTTCGGGTCTAGCGCGTCGGTCTCGGCCGTGAAGCCGACCGCCGTCACCGCGCCGCCGGAGACCTCGTAGAGGGCGACGGTGCTCGCCGTCGCGGTGGCCGGATCTACCGTCTCCGGGGTGGCGGCCGGCTCGTAGGTGTTGGTCGCGCCGTTGAAGGTGAGCGTCTTGAAGGGGATGCTGACGGAGACCTCCTGGTCGGACGGGAACCCGCTCGACCCGACGAAGTCGAGGAGCAGGTCCTTCTGCGCCGTCTTCAGGACGTTGGCCCCCGAGGTGTCGATGCCTGGGGCGCCCTGCAGCGCCAGGTCGCTCGGCGTCGGGATGATCCCGTTGGTCGAGTCGAAGGTCGCGAAGACGAAGGTGTTCGTGGGCTTCTGCTGCTTGACCTCGGTGCAGCCCACGGCCAGCGCTGCGAGCGCGAGCGGTGCGTATCGGCGAAGCGTCATCGGGACCTCCTCTGTGTGCGATGCCACGAAGCGTAGATTTGCGGTCTGCTGCAGGGCCACTGACGGTGACTAACACCGCGCGTCGCGAGTACCAAAGCGGTAACACGCAACGCAAGCCCTGCGCCAGCGCGAGGAGAGGTGCAAAACGCGTGGAGTTGCGACGGCGGCCCCAAGAAGGGCACCCGCCGGCGTCTCGACCGCGGGACAGGTCGGAGCGGTGGCGCCCGGAAACGAGACGGGCTGCCGCTACAGGGGTACCGCCGGCTCCTGCTGCGAGAGGCAGTGGATGGTGCCGAGCCCCCAGACGAGGTCGCGGGCGTGGACCCCCACCACCGGGCGGTCCTTGAAGAGGTCTCCCAGGATGCCGAGCGCGTCGCGGTCCGCTGGGTCGCCGAACGTCGGGACCAGGACCGCCGCGTTGGCGACGTAGAAGTTGGCGTAGCTCGCGGGCAGCCGCTGGCCGTCGAAGACGACCGGCCCCGGCATCGGCAGGTAGGCGAGCTCGGGCCGCGAGCCGTCCTCCAGCCGCGCGCCCTGCAGCCGCTCACGGTTCTCCTGGAGCGGGGCGTAGTTGGGGTCCTTCGGGTCATCCTCCTGGACGAGGACGATCGTCCGGGGATCAACGAAGCGGGCGAGGTCGTCCACGTGGCCGTGCGTGTCGTCGCCGGCGATGCCGCGCCCCAGCCAGATCGTGTTGCGGGCGCCGAGCGCGTCGCGGAAGATCGCCTCGTAGTCTCCGCGCCCGAAGCCCGGGTTCCGGACCTGGACCTTCGGGTCGAGCATGCACTCCTCGGTGGTGAGGATCGTGCCTGCGCCGTTCACGTCGATGGCGCCGCCTTCGAGCACCACCGGGCGGTCGCCGTGGACGATCGGGAGGAGCTCCGCGTCGAGCGCCTTCGCCGCCCGCTCCGGGAGCTTCACGTCCTTCCTCCAGTTCGCGTACTTGGACCAGCCGTCGAACCGGAACCGGGCGATCGCCCTGCCGCCGGGGCGCGTCACCCAGATCGGTCCGGTGTCGCGCATCCAGCCGCGGTCGGTGGGCCAGCGCAGGAGCTGGACGCGGTCGAGCGCGATGCCCGAGCGTTGGAGCACGCGGCGGGCGCTCTTCTCGTGGGCGGCGTCCTTGACGATGAGCCGGACCGTCTCCCCCTCCGCGACCCAGCGGACGATCTCCGCGTAGGCCCACGGGATCGGCGCGAACTTCCCCGGCCAGTCGGCGGCGTTGTGCGGGAAGGAGAGCCACGTCGCCTCGTGCCGCTCCCACTCGGCGGGCATGGCGAAGCCCGTCGCCGCCGGGGTCGTGCCGCTCGCCGCGCTCAATCGATGAACCTCTTCGTCAGGTCGCCGTAGGCGTCCACGCGGCGATCCCGCAGGAAGGGCCAGCCGCGCCGGACCTCCTCGATCCGGCCGGCGTCCACCTCACCGATCAGGATCTCCTCCCGATCGACCGACGCCTCGGCGATCAGCACCCCGAGCGGATCGCACAGGAAGGAGGTGCCCCAGAACTCGAGCCCAGGCGTGCCGGCGTTGAAGACCTCGTGGCCGACCCGGTTCACCGCGGCGACGTAGACGCCGTTGGCCACTGCGTGGCCGCGCTGCACCGTGCGCCACGCGTCGCGCTGCGCGGCGCCGTGCTCCGCCTTCTCGGCGGGGTGCCAGCCGATCGCGGTCGGGTAGAAGAGGACCGACGCGCCCTGCAGCGCCGTGAGGCGCGCGCCCTCCGGGTACCACTGGTCCCAGCAGATGAGCGTGCCGATCCGGCCGGACTTCACGTCGAAGGCCTTGAACCCCAGGTCCCCCGGCGCGAAGTAGAACTTCTCGTAGAAGGACGGATCGTCCGGGATGTGCATCTTCCGGTAGAGGCCGACCTGCCGGCCGTCGGCGTCGATGACGATCGCGCTGTTGTGGTAGAGCCCCGGCGCCCGCCTCTCGAAGATGGGGACGACGACCGCGACGCCGGCCTGCTTCGCCACCTTGCAGAAGCGCTCGCGGCTCGGCCCGTCGACCGGCTCCGCGAGATCGAAGAGCGCCGCGTCCTCGCGCTGGCAGAAGTAGGGCGTCCGGTACATCTCCGGCAGGCAGACGACCTGCGCGCCCAGGCGGGCGGCCTCCTCCACCTTGGCGGCGGCCTTCGCCTCGTTGGCCTGAGGGTCGCTCGACATCGCCATCTGGACGAGGCCGACGCGGAACTTGCTTGGTTTGCCGTGCATCTCTGCTGGCTCCGAGGTGCGAAACGAGTCGGGAGTTCTATAGCATGTGACCAATGAGCCAGCGCACGCCCGAGAACCTCCTCCTCGCCGCCTTCTCGCCCGAGCTGGCCGGCCTCGACGCGGCACCTCCCGCCGGCTGGCGCGTGGCGCTGACCGGCGTCGGCG
>JBAVTL010000511.1:0-6415 GCA_049696175.1 Anaeromyxobacteraceae bacterium | reverse complement strand
CAGCAGGGGCTGCGCCAGCCGGAGCCGAGGCCGGCGCCGCCTCTCGCTTGACGACCGACGAGCTGCGGGACGCCGCGAGCGAGAGCGACACCGAGGTGATCATGAAGATGATCGCCGCCCCCGACGTGAGCTTGCCGAGGAAGGTCGTCGCGCCACGGCCGCCGAACACCGTCTGGGAGCCGGCGCCGCCAAAGGCGCCCCCCATGCCCCCGCCCTTCCCCGCCTGCAGCAGGATCACGAGGACCAGGAAGATCGAGACGACGACATGGATGATGGTGATGAACGTGGTCACCGAGTTGCACCTTTCACGATGGCGACGAAGTCAGCCGCCTTGAGGCTTGCCCCGCCGACGAGAGCGCCGTCGACGTCGGCCTGAGACAGGAGTTCCGCGGCGTTCTCGGGCTTCACCGAGCCACCGTACTGGATTCGGATGCCGTCCGCCAACGCGCCGCAGAGCTCGCGGAGGATGGCGCGGATGGCCGCGTGGACCTCCTGCGCCTGGACGGCGCTGGCGGTCTTGCCGGTGCCGATGGCCCAGACCGGCTCGTAGGCCACGGTCACCGCCGCGAGCTCCTTCGAGAGCCCCGCGAGCCCGCCGCGGACCTGCCGGCCGACCACCTCGAGCGTCCGGCCGGCCTCGCGCTCGGCGAGGGTCTCGCCGACGCAGACGATCGGCAGCATCCCGGCTGCGAGGACGGCGCCCGTCTTCTTCCTGACCGACTCGTCGGTCTCCCCGAAGAGCTGGCGCCGCTCGCTGTGTCCCACGATGACGTGGCGGCAGCCCACCTCGGCCAGCATCGGCGCCGAGACCTCGCCCGTGAAGGCCCCCTGCGCCTCCCAATGGACGTTCTGCGCCGCGAGCTCCACCGGGCCGCCAGCGAGGACCTGCCGCACCGCGTGGAGCGCGGTGAACGGCGGGGCGATGGCTACCTGGACCGGCGAGCCGCCGACTGCGTCGCGCACCTCGCGGGCGAGGGCCGTGGCCTCGGCCACGGTCCGATGCATCTTCCAATTCCCACAGACGAACTTAGTGCGCGCCATGGTCACGCCTCGCAGGCCTTCACGCCGGGGAGCTCGCGCCCCTCGATGAACTCGAGGCTGGCCCCACCGCCGGTCGAGACGTGCGTCATCTTCTCCACCAGCCCGGCCTCCTCCACCGCCGCCGCGCTGTCTCCGCCGCCCACCACCGTGATGGCCTGCGACTGCGCCATCGCCTTGGCGACGCCGAAGGTCCCCTCGGCCCACGGCTTCTGCTCGAAGAGCCCCATAGGGCCGTTCCAGAAGACGGTGCCGGCGTCGAGGATCCGCTGGCGGTACCGGTCGAGCGTCTTGGGGCCGATGTCGAGCCCCATGAGCCCGTCGGGGATCGCGGTCCCGTCCACGACCTCGCGCTTCGCGGTCTCCTTCGGCTCCGCGCCGCAGACGTGGTCCACGGGGAGGAGCAGGTCCACGCCCTTCGCCTTCGCCCGCGCCAGGATCTGGCGGGCGAGATCGAGCTTGTCCACCTCGACGAGGCTCCTGCCGACCGCGATCTCCTGCGCCTTGAGGAAGGTGTAGGCCATCGCCCCGCCGATCAGGACCGAGTCGGCCTTGGCCATCAGGTTCTCGAGCACCTTGATCTTGTCGGAGACCTTCGCGCCGCCGACGATGGCAACGAACGGGCGCTTGGGGGCCCCGAGCGCCTTGCCGAGGTACTCGACCTCCTTGACGATGAGGAAGCCGGCCGCCTTCTCCTTGACGAACTGGGCCATGCCAGCCGTCGACGCGTGGGCCCGGTGGGCCGTGCCGAAGGCGTCGTTGATCCAGACGTCACAGAGGGCCGCCAGCTCGCGGCAGAACCCCTCCTCGTTCTTCTCCTCCTCCGGATGGAAGCGGAGGTTCTCGAGCAGGAGGACCTGCCCCTCCTTCAGTTCCTTCACCAGCTTCTTGACCCCGTCGCCGACGCAGTCGTCGGCGAGGATGACGTCCTCACCGAGCAGC
Source organism: Anaeromyxobacteraceae bacterium (assembly GCA_049696175.1). Classification (GTDB taxonomy): domain Bacteria; phylum Myxococcota; class Myxococcia; order Myxococcales; family Anaeromyxobacteraceae; genus DATIVK01. The sequence goes on along the minus strand of JBAVTL010000511.1, from coordinate 4,435 downwards.
TCCGAGAGGCGCACAGCGGCGGGCTCGAGCGTCAGCTTCTCGCGGTCCTCGGGCTTCCCCTTCGGGCGCCCGAGGTGCGACGCCAGGATGACCCTGGCCTTCGCCTTGATCGCGTGCTGGATGGTGGGGAGCGCCGCGCGGATGCGTGCGTCGTCCGTCACGCGCCCCGCGTCGTCGAGCGGGACGTTGAAGTCCACCCGGATGAAGACCCGCTTGCCCGCGAGGTCGAGGGCGTCGATCGTCTTGAGGGCCATGAACGGCGTCGCCTAGCCGACCAGGTACTTCGCGACGTCCACCATGCGGTTGGAGAAGCCCCACTCGTTGTCGTACCAGGCGAAGACCTTCACGAAGTTGCTCTTGTCGCCGATGACGAACGTGTTGGTGGCGTCGAAGATCGAGCTGTGCGGGTTGCCGTTGTAGTCGATCGAGACCGTCGGCTCGTCGGAGTACTCGAGGACCCCCTTGAGCGGGCCGCTGGCCGCCGCCTTGAAGGCCGCGTTGATCTCGTCCTTCGTGGTCTCCTTCTCGAGCTCGACCGTGAGGTCCACGAGGGAGACGTTCGGCGTCGGGACGCGGACGGCCGTCCCGTTCAGCTTCCCCTTGAGCGCCGGGATGACCTCGGCGACCGCCTTGGCGGCGCCGGTGCTCGACGGGATCATCGACAGCGCGGCGGCGCGGGCGCGGCGCAGGTCCTTGTGCGGCAGGTCGAGGAGGTTCTGATCGTTCGTGTAGGAGTGGATGGTCGTCATCAGGCCGCGCTTGATGCCGAAGGTCTCGAGCAGCACCTTGGCGACCGGCGTGAGGCAGTTGGTCGTGCAGGAGGCGTTCGAGATGATCTTGTGCTTCGACTTGTCGATCGCCGCGTGGTTGATGCCGTAGGCGACCGTGATGTCGGGGTTCGTCGCCGGGGCCGAGATGAGGACGCGAGGCGCGCCGGCGGTGAGGTGCCCCTCCGCCTTTTCGCGGGCGGTGAAGAGCCCCGTGCACTCGAGGACGAGATCGACCTTGTTGGCAGCGTGCGGGAGCTCGGCCGGGCTCTTGACGGCCGTGACCTGGATCTCCCTCCCGTTGACCACGATCCCCTTGTCGGTCGCCTTCACCTCGGCGTCGAGCTTGCCGTGGACGCTGTCGTACTTGAGCAGGTGCGCGAGCGTCTTGGTGTCCGTGAGGTCGTTGATCGACACGACCTCCAGGTTCTTCTCTCCGCGCTCGATGGCTGCACGCAGGACACAGCGACCGATCCGCCCGAAGCCGTTGATTGCAATGCGCGCCATACGATGGTCCCTCCAGGGGGTGGGTGCGGGTTGAGAAAAGGGCGCATAACCTACTGCCCCCCACCCGCCCAGTCAACGTCCGTGGAGAGGCGCACCCTGCGCCAAAAACACGAAGAACGGCGCCGATTTCTCGGCGCCGCCCTTCGGTTCACCCACGCTGCGCAGCCGCGGTGTCTATGCGGCCGCCGCGGACCCCTTCGCCGCCTCATCGGTCGGCCTGGTCGTCCGGTCCTTGATGTCCTGTGTGACGAGATCGATGAGCTCCGTAGACAGGCTCAGAATCTGATTCGGGGTGTATCCCGAACCCCGCAGTTCCTTGAAAAGCGACTTGGCGAGAATCTGCGCGCCCCTGGTGTCGAGAGAAGCAGGTACCATTTGGCTTGTCCTCGCGATGCGCTTGCCAGCTCATGTGCCGTGCAGCGCAGCTCGGCACAACTGGAGAGCAATGGGCGGGCCAAGGATGCGCGAGAAAGACTTACCGTGTGATATCACACGCTTGAGAGATCGGTGTCCGTTGATAACCCACACGAGGCTGCATAGCGGGCTTCGCACAAGGCCGCCTCTGCCGGTCGAAGCGCGAAGTGCTCTTCGCGGGTCTTCCGAAGCCGAAGGCCGGGCTAGATGACCCAGATTCCAGCGTGTTACCGAGTTGGGAACCTCTCGCTCCAGGTGGGCGAACCCGAGGAGAAGCTGGCCCAGCGCGCGGCCGAGCGGCTCGGCGTTCGCCCCGAGGAGCTGCGCGGGTTCGCCGTCGTGAAGCGGAGCCTCGATGCACGCAAGAAGGGGCGGCCGCGCTGGCTCGTCTCGATCGAGGTCACGCTCGATGGCCCGCTCCCGTCGCTCCCCTCGGACGTCGCGCCCGCTCCCGACCCGGAGCCCGCCCCTCCCCTGGCGCGAGCCCCAGAGCTCCCACCAGTCATCGTCGGCGCGGGCCCCGCCGGGCTCTTCTGCGCGTGGGCGCTGCTCCAGCGGGGGATCCGTTCGGTGGTCGTCGATCGCGGACGCCCCGTCGGTCCTCGGCGGCGGGACGTGGCCGAGCTGATGCGCAGCGGCCAGCTCGACACCGAGTCGAACATGTACTTCGGGGAAGGGGGCGCAGGGGCGTTCACCGACGGGAAGCTAGCCACGCGGACGCACCACCCGGCGGCACCGGGCGTCATCGCGCTCTTCGGGCGCTTCGGAGGGATCCCGGGGCTCGCAGCGGAGGCCAAGCCGCACGTCGGCTCCGACGTCCTCCCCCGCGCGGTCACCGCGCTCCGGGAGGAGCTGGAGCGGGGCGGCTGCGAGTTCCACTGGGAGGCTCGCGTCGCCGATCTCGCGGTGGAGTCTGGTCACGTCCATGGGGTCACCCTCGCCGACGGACGCGCGCTCCGCTCCGACCGCGTGATCCTGGCGCCCGGCAACAGCGCCCGCGACCTCTTCGAGCTCTTCGCCGCGCGCGGCTGGCCGATCGAGGCGAAGCCATTCGCTGTCGGCTTCCGGGTGGAGCACCCGCAGCCGCTCATCGATCGGATCCAGTACGGACCCGGCGGCCGAATGGCTGGGCTGCCGGCGGCCGACTACCGGCTCGCGGACAACCCGCGCATCGGCGGCGCCGAGCGCGGCACCTTCTCCTTCTGCATGTGTCCGGGCGGCGTCGTGGTGCCGACGCCGACCGAGCCCGGGCTCCAGTGCACGAACGGGATGTCCAACGCCAGCCGATCCTCCGCGTGGGCGAATGCCGGGCTCGTCGTATCGGTCTCGCCCGAGGACTTCGCCGCGGAGGGGTTCGTGGGACCGCTCGCAGGGCTCGCGTGGCAACGTAAGTGGGAGCGGGCAGCCTTCGAGCTGGGCGGGGGCGCCTACCACGCCCCCGCGCAAAGGCTCGCCTCATGGCTGGCGCGGCGCCCGGGAGCCGCTCCCCAGCGCACCTCCTACCGGCCCGGTGTCCGGCAGGCGGATCTGGACCTCCTCTATCCGACGCCGGTTCGGGACGCACTCCGCGCCGCGCTCCGGACCTTCGACCGCAGGATGCACGGCTTCGTCACCGACGAGGCCCTCCTCCTGGGAGTGGAGACGCGCACCAGCTCACCGTGCAGGATCCCGCGGGGGGACGATCTCCAGTCCACGGGCCTCCGCGGCCTATACCCTTGCGGCGAAGGGGCCGGCTACGCGGGAGGGATCACCTCGTCGGCGGTCGACGGCATCCGCGTGGCCGAGGCGATCGCCTCTGAGCTCGGACCCGCGTGAGGAGAAGCTCTTGCGTTACCACGTGAAGAACCAGCGGGGCGAGGAGATGGTCGTCCCGTCGCTGACCGACCTCCACGACCTCTACGTCCACGGCTTCATCGACGAGACCGATCTCGTCCGGTCGGACAGCTCGGAGCGCTGGGTGATGGCCGGGAGGATGCCGGCGCTCGGCGGCGTGAGGCTGCGCCGGGCCGAGCCCAGGAAGATCCTGCTGCTCGTGGCCGCCGCCGCCGCCCTCGTGGCGCTGATCGTTCTGCTGCTGCGAGCGCGGTAGGAGCTACGTCCCCTTCCGCCCGTAGTCGTCCTGGACGCGCACGACGTCCTCGACCTCCGGGGTCGAGACCTCGAGGACGTCGCAGTCGGTCACCGCGCGCATCCGGTGGATCGTCCCAGGCTTCACCCGGTAGCTCTCCCCCTCCGTCATGGCGTGGTCGATCAGCTCCTTCTCGTCGCCCAGGACGAGGACCATCTGCCCGCGGAACAGGTGGATCGTCTCGTCCTTCTTCACGTGGTACTGGAGCGACAGCTGCGAGCCAGCCTTGATGTGCAGCAGCTTCCCGACGTACCGCTCGTTGTGGGCCCACCAGAGCTCGTGGCCCCAGGGCTTCTCGACGCGCTTCGGCTGCTCGAACGGTGCCATCGGCGGCTCGCTCCGGCTCAATGATTCGAGGTGACGAAACCCTTCGCGCTGGTCTCGCGCGCGAGGTCCTTCAAGAACTTCTCCGCGTCCGCCTTGGTCTGGAAGTCACCGAGGCGCACCCGGTACCAGGTCTTCCCCTGCACGACCGCGCTCACGATCCGCGGGCCGAACCGGGTGAACTTCGCGGCGATCCGCTCGGACTCCCCGCGATCGCTGGCTGCCCCGACCTGCACGCACCACTCGCCGACAGGCTCCGCCGGCTCGGCGGGCGCGGCAGCAGGCGGCGGGGGGG
>JBAVTL010000510.1:0-3629 GCA_049696175.1 Anaeromyxobacteraceae bacterium | reverse complement strand
AGCGCACGCTCCGGCTCGCGGCCCTCGCCGGCGCGATCGCGCTGGTCCTGGGCGTCGCCGCGGGGTTCGCGGTCGCGCGGATGTCGTCGTCGTCCGCGCCGGCCTCGACGTCGCGCTAGGCGATCCCTACCTCCCCGCGAAGCGGGGCGGGCGCCGCTGCTGGAAGGCCAGCCGCCCCTCGCGGATGTCGGCGCTCTCGAAGGCGCGGCGCCGCAGATCCCCGATCTCCGTCCGCTCGTCGCCGCCGAGGCCGCGCGCGTGGGTGGACTCGAGCAGCCGCAGGATCCGCTTCATCCCCTGGACCGCGAGGGGCGCGTTGTTCGCGATCTCCTCGGCGAGCGCGAGCGCCGCGGCCTCGGCCCCCTCGGCCTGGACGACGCGGTTCACGAGCCCCCACGCCAGCGCGACGTCGGCGCGGACGGGACGCCCCACGAAGAAGAGCTCCCGCGTCCGGGCCGAGCCGACGAGCCCCAGGAACCGCCGGAGCCCGCCCTCGGGGTAGACGACGCCCAGCTTGGCCGGCGGCAGCCCGAGGAGCACGTCCTCGCGCGCGACCCGGAGATCGCAGGTGGCGGCCAGCTCGAAGCCTCCGCCGAACGCGCTGCCGTTGAGGTACGCGACGGTCGGGCACGGCACCGCCTCCAGCGCCTCCGCAGCGCGCTCGACCGCCTCGTCGGGCCGGTCGCCGCGAGGCGAGAGCAGGTCGAGCTCCCCCAGGTCGAAGCCGGACGAGAAGGCCTCCTCCCCCGCGCCACGCAGCAGCAGGCAGCGGACCCGATCACGCGCCGCGCCCGCGCACACGTCGGCGAGCTCTTCCAGCGCGCGGAAGTCGAGGGCGTTGCGCTTCCCCTCGTTCTCGATGGTGACGACGCGGACCTGGCCGCGATCCTCGGTGCGAATGCTCGATGGCATGGCCGCCCACTGTAGCAGGCGACTCGGCGCCCCTCCATCGCGCTCGCGCTGGCGGTAGTGGTCAAGTTTGCCCGGATCCGGGCCGCCTGAGTGCGACGGTGATCCGGAGTGTCTGGCCCATCACCACCCGCCCTGGCGCCCGGAGCGCTACCGCGAGAGCCGGACTCGTTGCCGCACGAACTCGGGTAGCGCCTCCCGAGCCCACTCCGGAGGGTGCCGAGCGAGAAAGCGGGTCCGCCCGCGATCCATCAGGAGCACCAGGCGGCGCGCCTTGAGGGCGTTGTCGAGAAGGTACAGGCGATCGACCACGGGGGCGGCCAGCGCCAGGTTGCGCATGCTGCGGTGATACCGTCGGACGACGTCCTCCGGAGCGACGTCATGGCCGCCGTTCGAGACCCGCTCCTCAATCCGCTTCAGGCAGTCTTGGGGGGAGTCGATCCCCACGAACACCAGGTACACCCTGTAGCCGGCAGCCTTAGCGCGGCTCAGGAGGTCGAGCTCCCGCTTGCCGGAGAACGTGGTGTCGATCGCGAAGACCGCTCGCTCCGCAAGCAACCGCTCCTGCTCTCGGATGGCCGCCTTGCCGGCTTCCAGCGCGGTCATGCTGGATGCAGCGGCGATGGTGTCGGGCGACACGACCGGTATGAGCGCGTCCAGATGCTTAACCGCAACGGTGGACTTGCCGGCGCCGTTCGGCCCGCCGACGATCCAGAGCAACGGCGAGGTCAGGGGATGTCCCGTTCGAGGGTCTCTTCGCCGCCCATCGCCACGGTGATCAACTGGCGTCGCCCGTTCGGGTACTCCTTCACCATGAACCCGGGGTACGCGAGATCGCGGTAATAGACGACCCGGCCAGCGGCCAGGTGTGCTGCCGCCGCGCTGCCGTCGTCGCGGGTGAGGGCCCGCTCGAATTCCGGCGATTCCAGAAAGGCCTGGACCGACGGGTAGGCCGCGGGCACCAGAGGCTTGCGCTGCGCCATAGATCCTCCGTTCACCAACAAGATCATACCACGGCCACTAATGCGCTCGGCGCCAGTCGGGCCATGGCGCCCAAGGACGTTGAGGCCACCATCGGTGCCAAGGGGCGCCTCCTGCCTCGATCAGCGGCGCGAGGCCGGCTCGTCGTCGGGACCGCCCTCGCGGCCGCGCGTCACGTCCGTCACCGGCTCCGCCACCGACTCGCGCTCGGCGCGCCGGGCGTGGATCACGCCGCGCTTCACCAGGATCGTCCGAACGTGCGCGACGAGCTCGTGGTACTTCACGGGCTTCCGGAGCATCGCGGCGACGCCGAACCGCGCGAGCTGCTCCCGCTCCCGGTCGGACCCCGACGTGATCACGAGGATCGGCAGGTCGGAGATCGACGGCTCGTTCCGGACCTTCTCGATCATCTCGATGCCCGAGAGGACCGGCATGAAGAGATCGGTGACGAGGACGTCGATCTTCGGCTCGCGCATGAGCCGCTCGAACGCCTGCGCGCCGTCCGAGACGATCTCGATCCCGAGCCCACTCAGGTGGTCGGTCTCCGCGAGGCGGCGGAGCGCCGCCGCGTACATCGAGGCGACGAGGTGGTTGTCCTCGACGAGGAGGATCCGCGCGCTGGGGTCCACCTGCTTGCCGGTGGCGGCGATCCGGCGCGCCACGTCCGCCAGCTTCTCGCGATCCACGAGGTTCGCGTCGTGGACTCTCACGGCGACGCCCGCCGGCCCCTCCACCCCCTCGGCGCGCAGCCGGACGACCTCGACCTCTATCTCCACGGGCTCGACGATCTGCGGGAAGAAGAGGACGAGCTTCACCTCCTCGCCGGCCTTGAACTGCCGCTCCGTGCGGAGGAACAGCCCGTCCGCGGACAGGTTCTCGGTGTAGTCGAGCGCGCTCTCCGCGCCGAGGTACTGCACCGCCAGTACCAGAGGGAACCTTGGGTGTGCGCGGCGCTCGCGTGCCATCAACGATCTCCGTTCCAAAGCCTCGCGTGCCCGGTGGAGTCCTGCCGCTCCCCACGGGGTCCAGCCCGCGCCACGCAGCGCGCTACCGGTGTAGCCGATTATGCTCCAACTGCGCCACGGACACCTGAGCCATGATGCGGTGACTCCCACCTGTAGGCGGCTGTGGGCGGACGGCGCGGATGTGGTGAGCGCCGATGGTGTGCACGACACCCGCACTCCCCTCGGGTACACTCGCTGTCGATGTTCAGTCGGACGCGCCGCCGCCGGGAACGGCTGCTCCTGCCGGGCGAGACGCTAGGGCGCCGGCGCTTCGTCGTGGGCGGCCTGCTGGGGATGGCGCTCCTCGCCGGGGCCGGCTGGCTGGCGCTTCGCCGCAGGGACGACCTCGAAGGCGTGGAAGGACTGGGTGGACCCTTCGCGGTCCTCACCCCGCCAGAGGCGGCCATCCTCCTGGCGATCGCGCGACGCACCGTCCCGACGGGCCCCCGCTTCCCCTCACCCGAGCGGGTCCGGGTCGCCGAGCGCGTCGACTCCTTCCTCGCGATGAGCCATCCGGGGGTCCAGAAGGACGTGAAGCGGCTCCTCTCGCTCTTCGACTCGGCGCTCTTCGGTCTCCTGCTCGACGGGTCGCCGAGCCGCTTCCGCGCTGCCAGCCCCTCGCGCCAGGACGCGCGCCTCACGGCCTGGGCGACGAGCCGCGTCGCCGTGAGGCGCACGGGCTTCCGCGCGCTGCGCCGCCTCGTCTGCTCCACCTACTACTCCTCGCCCTCGACG
>JBAVTL010000509.1:0-2100 GCA_049696175.1 Anaeromyxobacteraceae bacterium | reverse complement strand
ACCTGCTCTCCTGCTCCGGATCTCGAAGCTGATGCCCGCGTAGCCGTGGCGCCCCCTCACCCTGGCCCTCTCCCCCGGTGGGGGAGAGGGGAGGTTGACTTGCGGAGCACTCGTCGAGCCTCGGGGCCGGTTCTTCAACAGCCTGCTAGGGCGAGGACGGCGCCTCCCGGCTAGATCGCCCGCGGCTCCAGCGACGGTCCGGCCGCCGTCGCGTGCGCCGCCGCGGCGGAGGGAGGGCTGACGTGCGCGGAGTCCATGTCGCCGCTGACGTAGCCGCGCTCGCCCGCCTCGGCGTAGTCGAGGCCGGTCCACTCGTCCTGCTCGTCGGAGCGGAGCGGCGTGACGAGCCCGACCAGCCTGAGGATCCCCCAGGTCAGCAGGCCTGAGAAGGCCATGGTGGCGCCGAGCCCCAGCGCCTGCTTGCCGAAGAGGAGCAGGCTCGCGTCGGCTCCCGCGGCGTTGACGGTGGTGGTGGCGAAGACCCCGGTGAGGAGCGCGCCGACCGTCGCGCCGACGCCGTGGACGCCGAAGACGTCGAGCGAGTCGTCGAGGCCGAGCCGTGGGCGGAACCGGACGGCGGTGAAGGAGGCGACGGCGGCGATCCCGCCGATGGCGATGGCGGAGGCCGGGGTGACGAACCCTGCCGCGGGGGTGACGGCGACCATGCCGGCGACGGCCCCCGACGCGAGGCCGACCCCAGACATCTTTCCGTGCTTCCAGACCTCGATGAGCCCCCACGCGGCCGCGGCGGCGGCAGGGGCGAAGAAGGTGTTGGCGAAGGCGACGGCGGCGACGCCGTTCGCGCCGAGCGCCGAGGCGCCGTTGAAGCCGAGCCAGCCAAACCAGAGGAGCCCCATCCCGAGGATCGCGAAGGGGACGTTGTGGGGCAGGACGGTCGGACCGCGCAGGCCGCGCCGCTTGCCGAGCACCAGGGCGGCGACCACGGCGGCCGCCGCGGCGTTGATGTGGACCACCGTGCCGCCCGCGAAGTCCAGCACGCCCAGCCCGCGGAGCCAACCGCCGGGCGCCCAGACCCAGTGCGCGACCGGCGCGTAGACCACGACGCTCCAGAGCGCCACGAAGAGCAGCCAGGCCTTGATCCGCGCGCGCTCGACGATGGCGCCGGAGATGAGCGCGGGCGTGATGACCGCGAACATCCCCTGGAAGAGCATGAAGGCGAGGTGAGGGATGGTCGCGGCGAGCGACTGCTCGGGCGCGGCGCCCACGCCCCGGAGCCCCAGCCAGCCGAGGCCGCCGATGACCGCGTCGAGCCTGCCCGGACCGGGCGAGAAGGAGAGCGAGTACCCGAGGAGCGCCCAGAGGACCCCCACGATGGCCATGCACGCGATCGACATGTTCATCGTGTGGACCACGTTCTTGGCGCGCACGAGGCCGCCGTAGAAGAACGCGAGGCCGGGCGTCATCAGGAGCACGAGCCCCGCGCCGACGAGGACGATGGCCGTGTCGCCGGTGTCGATGCCGTCAGCGGCGAGGGCCAGCGTCGGGACGAGGAGCAGGGGCGCGATCAGGAGTCTCTTCACATGTCCTCCAGCGGTTGAGCGTCACACCGGCTGATTGCAGCCGGTGTGCCTGCGCTGGGGGCCTGAAAGGACTCGGCAATTCGTCGCGCCGTCCGGAGGCGCTCAGATGGGCGCCACCGGACTGCAAGCGAAGCGGGCAGGCGCGCGGCTCGGGCCCGGCTCGCCCGGTCGATTCGGGTGGCTGATGGGCCCTTCGTGCGCGCCGGACGGGCGCGGTGCCGCCGTCAGCGGCGCGTGCCCTTCTTTCGGGTGGGCGCCTTGTGGACCGGCGCCTTGCTCTTGGCCGCGGTCGTCGCCTTGCGCTTCGCGGTCGCCTTGCTCGTCCGGGTCGCTGCCGCCTTGGGCGCCGGCGGAGGAGGGGGCGGCTCCGGCGGAGCGATCGCGACCGGCGGCACCTCGGGCGGATCGTCGTCGCTGGCCGAGAGCAGGATGGTGGGGGCGCCCTCGATGGCCCGGTAGATCCGGCCGGTGTCGGCCTCGAGCACGGCCGCACGCTCCGCCCAGTCGCGCGCCGGGGCGTCGAGCCCGGCGCTGCCGAGCAGCGAGCTTGCCCGAACCC
>JBAVTL010000508.1:0-4312 GCA_049696175.1 Anaeromyxobacteraceae bacterium | reverse complement strand
CGACGAGGAGATGGCAGCTCTCAATGTACAGATTGCACGGGTTCGCGGTGAGTGGAGCTATTTGATCAAGCCGAGACCGCTGAAATGACGGTCAACCTGATCGACTATTTCCGTGCGAGCCCTTAGGGAGGGGTGCCGGTCCTCGTCGCGCGGCGTCAGGCGCAGATGCGTCGAGATCGCCATGGCCGCGAAGACCTTCGACCCAAGCCCCGTCGTGCGAGCGAGGCTCGACGACCCTGACCCGGTGGTCCGAACTCTCATCGCGAAGGGCGCGGCCAAGGCGCTCTCATGGGCGGAGCTCGAGCCGCTCGTCGAGCCGATGCTGGCCAGCACGACGCCGGCGGCGCGCTACTCGGCGCTCGACATCCTCTGGACGCACCGGCGCACAGGAGCGAAAGAGGTACTGGAGCGATCCCTCGCGGATTCCCACTCGCACGTCCGTGGAACGGCGCGGTGGCTCTTGAAGGGCGAGGCCGGCTTCGACGCGGCTACTGCCCAGCGGGCGGCGCTCTCAAAAGCGTCGAACGCGGACCTCGTAGGCGCGCTGGAAGGGCTCGGCGAAGTGGGCGACGCGACAGACGCGGCCCGGGCGCTGCCGTACCTCGGCCATCCCCGGGCGCGCGTCAGGGCGGCTGCCATCCACCTGCTCGGAGCAGTCGGGGGCGCAGAGCATCGCGAGGCGCTGATCGGGGCGCTCTCGGATCCGAGTGCGAAGGTCTCGCGCGCAGCCAGGATGCTGCTGCTGCGCGCCGGGGCCATCGACCCTGACCGCATCACGTGGGCCGCCCACCGCTCGAGCCATCCCCACGAGCGGAAGGGGGCGGTCGACCTCGCCCGAGCTCACGATCACTGGCTGGCTGGCGTCCTGCTGCTTCGGATCGCGACCCGCACCACCGACGCCGCCGTCGTCGGCCGGGCCTCCGAGGCTCTCCAATCCTGGGAGAACCGCTACAACCGGGTCTTCTCCGCGCCGAGCGAAGCTCTGGTCGCCGAGTTCGAGGCGCTCGTCTCTCGCGAGTCAGCCATCGAACCGGCGCAGCTGACCCGGCTTCGCGGGCTGGTTCCGGCCCTGAGAACGAGGCTCCGCGGGACCTGATGCGCACGTTCCGAGGCGCGAGAGGATAGAGTCTGAACGTGAAGTGGCTCCGTCGCATCCTCGTCGCGCTCGGCCTGCTCCTGCTGGTCCTCGCCGGCGTCGTCGTCGCGGTCGGCGTCCCGCCTTCCTGGGGCGCCGGAGCCATCCTGCACCCCTCGCGCCGTCCGGTCGGGCCGCCGCCCGCGCTTCCGCACCGCGACGTGGTCGTCGAGAGCGGAGGCGTCACGCTCAAGGGCTGGTTCTTCCCCGCTGAAGGCTCGCCGCGAAGAATCACGGTCGTCTATCTGCACGGCTCCGCCGACAACCGCGACTCTGGCAACTGGATCGCCGAGCGGCTCGTGCCGAAGGGGTTCGACGTCCTCGCCTACGACGGCCGTGGACATGGCGAGTCGACGGGGACCTTCTGCAGCTATGGGGTCTTCGAGAAGCAGGATCTCCGGCGCGTGCTCGATGCCGTGGGCGTGCGCCGGGCTCTGTTGATCGGGGGCTCGCTCGGCGCCGCCGTCGCGCTTCAGGCAGCTCCCGACGATCCACGGGTGATCGGGGTCGTGGCCGCTTCGACGTTCTCGGATCTGGCGACCATCGCTCGCGACAGAGCCCCCCTGACGATGCGGGAAGGGCAGATCCGCGAGGCCTTCGCGCTGGTCGAGAAGCAGGCCGGCTTCGCGGTAGCCGACGCGAGCCCGGTTCGGGCAGCGAGCCGGATTCACGTGCCGGTACTCGTCATCCACGGGGCAGAGGACCGCGAGACGTCGGCTGAGCACTCGAAGCGCGTCTACGCGGCGCTCGCCGGTCCGAAGACGCTCCGTATCGTCGAGGGGGCAGGGCATAACGGGCCGCTGACGATGGTCTGGGGCGAGGTCGAGAAGTGGATCGAGGAGGTCGCGGCAACGCCATGAACATCACCGGACGTAGAGCCGTGGTCCTGAAGGCGACGGGGATCACATACCTGTCGGACCATGACGAAGCCGTCTTCTTTGATTGGCTGGGTCGGCTGAAGGCGGTCGGGGCACTCAGCACAGAGGAAGTCACCGTGCTCCCCGGACTGGTTCAAGAAGGTGTTCGGAGCGAAGAAGGCGACGCCGCCGAGGAAGCGGCGCGGAGGGGCGACGCAGGCCGCCCGGCCCCCCGGGGGGTATGGTTTCGTGAGCTTCACCTGACTGGGTGAATCCAACCTCTTCGTTGCCATGTACGTGCGGCAGGAGGCCGTGCTCAGTTCGCAGATCGAAGGGACCCAGGCGTCCCTGACCGACGTCCTGGAGTTCGAGGCCGGGGACCGCCAGCGGGAGGGGGTTCGCGACGCCTCGGAAGTCGTCAACTACATCGGGGCGCTGACCTTCGGGCTCAATCGTGTCAAGGAGCTCCCGCTGTCGCTAAGGCTGCTCAGGGAGATCCACTCACAGTTGATGCGCGGCGTTCGAGGGGAGCACCGGGATCCCGGCGAGTTCCGCAGAATCCAGAACTGGATCGGGGGCGCGGGTGTCCGCTCCCCCGCGCAGGCGTCATTCGTGCCGCCGCCACCCCACGAGGGCATGCGGGTGCTCGGTGAGCTGGAGACCTTCCTCCACGCTGACGACCTGCCGGTGCTGGTGCACGCAGGGCTGGCGCACGCCCAATTCGAGACGCGACAGCGCCTTGCCCAGCAAGGCAAGGCGAGTGGAAACCTCATCCGGACGCTCGACCCCGACGGCGAGCACGATCGTCTCCAGGCTGGTGGGCCTCGACGTGCTGAGAGAGGAGACCGGCAACCAACGGAACCGGCGTTACCGGTTCAAGCCGTATCTCGACCTGTTCTCCGACGAGGGCGCTCCCGCGGGCAGTGAAACCAGCCCCGGGAGAACCGAGTCGTAGCGGCGCGTCCGGGTTTGACGGCGGAGCCACGCCTACCCATCGAGCCAAGTGCTGGAGATTGCGGACCGAATTACGCGAATCTCGGAATGCGAGATTCCGTGGCGTCCGGACCGCGATGGCGAGAAGGGCGGCCTCCGGTCACGGTAGCCGAGGGACGGCGGCCGCGCACCACCAAGGATCGTGGCGCTGAAGTCAGCGCCCGCAGCAGCGCTTGAACTTCTTGCCGGAGCCGCAGGGGCAGGGATCATTGCGGCCAACGCGCGGCACGGCAACCGCGGCCTGTGGAGCGGGTCCGGGGGGCTGGGAGCGAGGGAGCATGGCTCCGATCTGCTTGATGCGCCGGTCGCGCTCGCCAAGGTGTACGGCGACGAGATAGCGCCGCTGGAATGCGGCCCAGAGATACTTGAGCAGCTCTGCGTCGCGGCGCGACGAATCGAACTCGCGCGCCTCGCCGCCCGGGAGTCCGACGAGGATTGAGCCGATCTGGCGAAACTTGCCGCTGTCCTTCATCTCCATGAACACGAGCCGCACCTGGCTGCAGGGGCATGCCGGCTTCCTGCAGTAGTGCTCCGACGCGAAGAAGACGCGCTTGTCCTCGTAGAGGAAGTGATCGACCCGGTCGTCCGGGAACATCTCCTCCCAGAAGACCATCTCATCGGGATCGCGCTTGCTCCAGTCGATCGTCTTCCAGCCCCGCGGTGACTGAAGCCCCTTCGCCCGGATCCAACGCTCGTGGAGGCAGTCGAGAAGGTCCCCGTCCATGCGGGTGCGAAGGTAGGCGAGCCACTCATCACTGAGCGCGGGTCGAGGGTCGGTAGCCAGAAGAGGGCCGACCAGCCCGAGGTCGAGGTCGACCATGGCGACCTTCTTCTCGCCATCGTCGAGCAGCCGGCGGAACATCTCGTAGTCTTCGGGAGGCCGGCTGAGTTCGAGCTCGACCGCCTCCAGCGTCACCTCGCGGCACGTACACCCCGGCTGCGTGCAGACGTCGACGCGAGAGACGAGCAAGCGTAACGGGACGCTCGGGCCGGGGACTCGTTCGAACACGAGCAGACCGTTGGGAAGGAGCTGCCAGGATTGACTGCTCTTGACCAACGCGGCGTCGGACGCCGGCGGCTCGTTCAGGGGCTGGACGGTTTCAGCGCTCAAGGAGATCCTCTTGTCGTGGCAGACACTGGTGTGCGATCCGAGGTTGTACCTGCTCCTCTGCCGTTGTGACGAGGACCGGGCGGCCGCGCGAAGAAGCGCCGATCCCCGGGTGCGTCGGGGCGTCCTTCACGCCCGCCGGCCGCTCACCTTCGCGGGACGACGTTTCGTCGCGACCTTCCGCCCCCCGGTCCGAGCCTTCGGAGCAGGCGCCGCGCG
>JBAVTL010000507.1:0-1550 GCA_049696175.1 Anaeromyxobacteraceae bacterium | reverse complement strand
CCGGCGCCGCCAGGCGCTCCAGCTCCGCCCCCTCCACGCCCGCGACGATCTCCCCGCCGACTACGCCGATGAAGGCGGGGATCGCGCCCGCGACGCGCACCGCCGCGGCGCAGCGTCTCGCCGCGTCGAGGTTGAAGGGGCTCGGCAGTCCGTGGGCGACGACGCTCGTCTCCAGCGCGACCACCGGGCGCCCGCCCGCCATCGCCTCCCTCACCTCGCCCGAGAACCTGATCGCGTCGTTCATGGACGTTGAATGTATCGCGAGGCCGCCTCCGCGTCCCGTGTGAGCGGAGTGCGCCTATCCGCGGCTTGTCGCGCCGGCCCGGTGAGCGGTACGCTGCCGGTCCCGATGGCCACGCCAAACATCCCGGATCCGGTCGCCGCCGCGCAGCGCGTGAAGGGGATCGCCCGCGACCTCGCCGCGGACGTCTCCGACACCTACCGGAAGTCGAGCAGGTTCCTGCGGCTGCGCGTCGCCATCGTCGGCAGCTGGGTCCTGCTCGCGCTGGTCTCCCTCTACACCGCCTGCCCTTCCTCCGGCCCGTCCAACGCGCTCGCGGCGGACGTCACGCTCCTCCCCGAGACGCTCCTCGGCCAGCAGCTCAGCGTCTCCAACGGCTCGAGCGACATGTGGACCGAGGTCACCCTGACGCTCGACGGGGCGTGGGTCCACAAGGTGCGGACGATCCGGGCGGGACAGAACGTCGTCGTCGCGATCTCCAGCTTCGCGCGGGACGGTGCGAACGCGCCAGCCGACCTCAAGCCCAGGGCGATCGAGATCGAGTGCGACCAGGGGTCCGCCGAGCTGTCGCTCGTGCGCAAGTGACGTGATGGCACCTGACGCCGCAGCGGGCCCCGCGATCCTCCTCGTCGACGACGACGCCGAGATCTGTCAGTTCCTGGCTACGCTCCTGGAGCTGGAGGGGTTCACCCCGAGGATCGCCACCCGGGCCGAGCAGGCCATGGGCGCGCTGTCCGGCGCGGAGGCGATCCTCATCGACCTCGCCATGCCGGAGGTGGACGGCTTCGAGCTCTGCCGGCGCATCCGGGCGGCGGGCTTCGCGAAGCCGATCGTGATCGTCTCCGCGCGTCCCGGCGCCGACCTCCCCGCGAAGGCGGCGGCCGCCGGCGCCGACGAGTTCGTGCGGAAGCCGTTCGACAACGCCGATCTCGTCGCGCGCGTCCGCCGTCACGTCGGGCGCTGACCCGCCGCCGTCGCGGGTGCTCGATCGTCCTGCTCGGCCTCCTCCGCCGCCTGCGCCGTGCGCCTGCGCTCCGACTCCCAGCGCTCGCGGTGGCGGCTCACCGCCTTCAGCTCCAGCTCCGCGGCCGAGAGCTCCTCCCGCCGGGCCTCCTCCAGCGCCGACGAGGCCTCGGACTCCCGGCCGCACCGCGCCGCGTCCCCGGCGAGCTCCTGCTGACGGGCCCGCAGCCGCGCGATCCACCGTCCGGTGAGCGCCAGCCCGCTCCCGGAGTCCGCCCGCACCTCCTCCTCCGCCGATGCCAGCCGCGCGGCTCCCGCGAGGAGCGCCCGTCGCGCCGCGTCGGCC
>JBAVTL010000506.1:0-4324 GCA_049696175.1 Anaeromyxobacteraceae bacterium | reverse complement strand
CCTCCTCGCCGGTGAGCTGGGCAGGCTGCCGGGGCTGCCGGAGCTGCTCGGGCCGGAGGTGGAGGGGTACGTCTCGCCGCTCGCCCTGACCGGCCCGGTCGCGGACGGGATCCCGGCGCGCGAGGTTCCCGCCTACGCGCTGGCGCTCTCGCTCGCCCTCCGCGGCCAGCTCGGCGGCCGCGCGTCGCGGCTCAACCTGCGCCGCGGCGAGCTCGCCTACACGCGCGACTTCCAGCACCTCAAGGGGCGGCTCATCCGGCTCGGGGTGCAGGCGCTGCTGGTGGTGATCCTGGCGATCGTCGGGGCCGGCGTGCAGGCCTGGGCGCTCTCGCGCCAGGAGGCCGCGCTCGACAAGGCGCTCTGCGAGGCCGAGCAGAGGATCCTCGGCAAGTGCATCGACAACTACGAGATCGCGGTCCAGACGCTCCGGGGGCGCGGCACCGCCACCGCCGCGATCCCGAAGGTCACCGCCGTGGAGGTGCTGGCCGAGCTGACAGACAAGCTGCCCGAGGGCGTGCCGCTCCGGTTCGACCGCGTGGAGATCACGCGCGACAAGCTGCACCTCCAGGGCACGACGGAGGCGGCCGAGAACGTGGACAAGCTCGTCTCCGCGCTGCGCGGCTCGCGCTGCTTCGGCGACGCGCGGTCGGGCGGCGCCCGCCGGCGCGGCGCGGAGGCGAAGTTCGAGTTCTCCGCCGACGCCTCGCTCACCTGCATCGAAGGGGCCCGGGAGCCCGGGAGGAAGCCGTGATGGAGAAGCTCCGCAGGCTCCGCGCCGACCTCGGGGCGTGGCTCGGCAGGGTTCGCGCGCAGGCCGAGGCGTGGTTCAACCGGCTCTCGCCGCGCGAGCGGCTGCTGGTCTCCGCCGCGAGCGCGGCGGTCGTCGCCTTCGTCGTCCTGATGGTCGCCACGCGCATCTCGATGGCCACCACCGCGAGCCAGCGGCGCATCGAGGAGAAGACGCGGGTCCTGTCGCAGGTCGGCCAGCTGGCCGAGGGCTACCGCCGCGCCCAGGCCGAGCGCCACGCGCTCGAGGCGCGGCTCAAGGCGCCGCCGATCCCGATCATGACCCACGTGGCGCAGACCGGGCAGGCGCTCGGCGTCGAGGTGGGCGACCTGCGCCCCTCTGGTCCGCCCGAGGAGGCTGACGGGATCACGGCCGAGAGCGTGGAGGTCAGCCTCCCCCGCATCGATCCCGCGAAGCTGGGGCGCTTCCTCCAGGCGCTCGAGGGCGGCCAGGGGGTGGTCAGGGTCCGCCGCGTCCGCGTCGCCGCGCGCTCCGACGATCCCAAGGTCGTGGACGCGACGGTGGTCGTCTCCAACTTCCAGCTCAAGGGCTGAACGTGAACCTCTCTCTCTCCCGCCTCCGTCAGATCGACTGGACCGTCTGGAAGCCGCGGCTCGCCTACACGACGTTCTTCATCCTGGCGTTCGTCCTGGCGTTCCGCCAGACGTTCCCCGTGCAGGCGCTCAAGGAGCGGCTCATCCTCGAGGCGAGCGCCCGCGGCTGGCAGGTCGACTCCGGCGAGGTGGGGCCGGCGGGGATCGTCGGGATGCGCGCCACCGACGTGGTCCTGGAGGATCGCGCCGGGCTGCGCGTGTCGCTGGAGGAGGTCTCGGTCTCCTTCCGGCTGCTGCCGCTGCTGATCGGCCGCAGGAGCGTGGCGTTCGACGTCCGGCTCTGGGACGGCCGGATCGAGGGAGTGGCCGACATCGGCGGCGGGGACATGCGGGTCGAGGCGACGCTCAAGGGGCTCGACCTCGCCCGCGCCGCGCCGCTGCGCCAGGCGCTACGGCTGGAGCTGCTGGGGCTGCTCTCGGGCAAGATCGACGTGACGCAGCCCGCGGCGCCGGCCGCCAAGCCCACCGGGCGGGTCGAGCTGGTCGTGACCGAGGCCGGCGTGAACGGCGGCCAGCTCCCGATCCCTGGCATGAGCTCGCCGCTCAACATCCCGCGCGTCGGCCTCGGTGCGGTGGCCGCCGACGTCGCGCTCGCAGGCGGGAAGGGGACGTTCGAGAAGCTCGAGGCGCGGAACGGCGACGCCGAGCTGCGCTCCGACGGGCTCTACTTCGTGCCTCAGGCGCGGCTCGCCACCTCACCGCTCTACGGAAAGGTCGGCGTGCGGATCTCCGACGCGTTCCTCGACCGGCCCGGGAACGCCACCTTCAAGGCGCTGCTCGACCTCGCCCTGAAGGGCTCGCGCGGCAAGGACGGCTTCTACCAGCTGCAGCTCTACGGCGGCCTCGGCAGCCCGCAGGCGCGCCCCGTCTCCGCGGCCGGGGCTGGCGCCTTCGGGAGCTTTGGCGCGCCCAGCGCCGCCAGCGCGCCCGGCTTCCCCCAGCCTCCAGGCGTCCCCGGGATCTCCGGTGCGATGGGTCCTGGTGGCGCGCCGGACCCGCTCTTCCCGGCCGGCCGGCCGCCGCGGCAGCGGCGGGAGCGGCCCACCGAGTAACGGGCGCGAGGGGCTCAGCCCAGCTTGAACCGGGCGATCTTCTCCTGGAGGACGCTCGCCTCGCGTCCGAGCTGCTCCGCCACCGCGAAGAGGCCGGCCACCGCCCCCTCGTGCTCGGCGGCGCGCGCGGAGAGGGTCCGGAGCGAGTCGCGGACGCGGTCGTTGGTGGAGGAGTGCTGCTTGGCCGCACGCCTCGTGTCGGTGATGAGCACCTCCAGCCGCCCGACGTTCTCGACCTGCCGCCCCGCGCCACCGACCTGCGCGTCGAGGGCCCGGGTGAGCTCGTCGGCCATCGCGCCGACGTTCCGCGCCACCGTCTCGACCCCGCCGACGCTCCGCCCCACCAGCTGGACGGCGACCGTGACCGCGCGCGAGCCGTCCGCGACCGACTGGATGAGCCGCGCCACCTCCCGCGTGGCGTTGGCGTGCGACTCGGCTGCCCGGCGCATCCCCCCGGCGGCCTCGCGGCCGGTCGCGGTGGAGCGCTGGATGTGGCTGAGCGCCTCGTAGGAGTTCCGCGCGAGCTGCACCCCCTCGCCGGCCAGCGCGTCGCCGCGGTCGATGAGGGCGGTCGTCGCCTCGACCTCCTCGCGCACCGAGTGGACGATGTCACCGATCGACTTGGTGGAGCGGGAGATCTGCGCCGCCAGCTCGCGGATCTGGTCGGCCACGACCGCGAAGGCCTTGCCGTGCTCGCCGGCCTGCGACGCGATGATCGACGCGTTGAGCGACAGGAGGTTCGTGCGGCCGGCCACCTCGGCGATGAAGTCGACCACCTGCTCGATGTCGTCCGAGCGGCGGCCGAGGACGCTGATGCGCCGGTGGGCGTCTCCGACGGCCGCCCGCAGCGTCTCGATGCCGTGGACCGTCTCGAGGACCACCCCGGAGGCGCGCTCCGACAGGAGCGCGACCGACTCGGCGTTGGTCTCACCCTCGCCCGCGGTCCGCTCCATCGCCGCCGCCGACGACCGGACGGAGGAGAGGCTGTTCCCCGAGTCGGTCGCGAGCGACTCCAGCTCGAGCAGCCGCTGCTCGGCGTCCCGCCCCGAGCTCGCGAGCCGCGCCACGTCGGAGAGCGTCGTCTCCACGGCCCGCTCCAGCTCCGTCCCCTTGCGCCGGACCTCCTCGAAGGCGTGCGCCGTGTCGCTCGCGAGCATCGTGGTCATCTCGACGAAGGCGTGGAGCGAGTCGATGCCCCGCGTCACCTGCCCCATCGAGCCCTCCATCGCCTCCACCGCCCCGTCGACGGACACGACCGTGGCGTGCTGCTCGAGCGCGCCGTCGCGGACGCGCTCGGCGATCGCCTGGGTCTCGCGCGCGCCGAGCGCCACCTCCTCGTTCGCGGCGCGGACGTCCTTGAGCAGCGCGCGGAGCCCGCCGGCCATCCGCCGGAAGTCGGTGGCGAGCAGCCCCATCTCGTCGCGGGTCAGGGTGGGCGGGCTCGCGGTGAGGTCGCCGGCGGCGACCCGATCCGCGGCGCGCCCGAGCGTGCGGAACGGACGGGTGATGGAGTTGGAGGCGAACCAGGCGAGCAGCGTGGCCGCCAGGAAGACGGCGAGGGCGGTCTCCGCCATGCCGCCCACCAGCTCCCGCCGCCGGCGTTGGAGCAGCGCCTCGTCCACCATCGACACGATCGTGCGGCCGCCCGACGTGCGCGTCGCGACGAACCAGCCGCCCGTCACCCGCTTGACAGCCCCGCCGCCGACCGCGCTCGCGAACGGGATGGCGCGTCCCGCGCGCCCCTCGATCCCGGCGCCGGCGAGCAGCTCACCGCGCGGTCCGAGGACGGCGGTCGGGAAGTGGCCCACGTTGAAGACCGCCAGCGCCTGCGCCGCGGGCGCGGACTCGGCCGCAGCGGCACCCCCTACGCC
>JBAVTL010000505.1:0-1561 GCA_049696175.1 Anaeromyxobacteraceae bacterium | reverse complement strand
AGTCACAAGCTGCCGATCGGACCGCGTTTCGCCCGGTTCCGCAACGTGACGATCCCGAGCGGATCGTGTGACGACAACGATACAATCAAACTTACTCTTTGGTTTTCGGGATCAGGCCGCTTGCAACCAGAAATTCATGGTTCATAATCCCCGCTAGTGCCGTCTTGTGCCGCCATGGCGCGCGCACGGAAAATCACTCCGGGGAAAGCAGGGATTGCTGTCGTCAGGGAGAAAATTCGCCGGATCGTGCTTTGGCGTTTGGTCTCGCCGCTGCACCATCATCGCCGCGATGGCCGCATTGGTGCTTTTGCCGATCGAGGTCAGCGAAGCCGGCTGGCTGTCGGATGTCTTCAAAAGCCCGTCAAAGCCCGGCAAATCGCCAAAGCGCGTCGCCTCGCCAAAGAAGCCAGCCACCCTGGCGAGGCCTGCCGCGTCGCCAAAGCGCCAAGCTGTAAAGCTTGCCGCGCTCGGGCCGGTCGCCTTGAACCCTTCCGCTTTGAAACCGGTCGCAACCATGTGCGATCCCTCGAAATTCCGGATCGTTCTTGACGTGGGGCACACTGCCTATTCGGAAGGCGCGATGAGCGCCCGCAACGTCGCCGAGTTCGTCTTCAATCATCGCCTTGCGCAGCGGATCGAGCAGAAATTGAAGGCCGAAGGCTTTGCCGGGACCAGGCTACTCGTGACCGAGGGCAAGGCCAGGCCCAGCCTGGTCAAGCGAGTCGCCGCGGCTAACGATCTGCAGGCTAGTCTCTTCCTGTCGATCCACCATGATTCCGTGCCCAACACGTTCCTCGAGAACTGGGAATTCGAGGGCAAGAAAAGCCATTTCAGCGACCGCTTCAGCGGTTATTCCGTCTTCGTCTCCCGCGACAATCCGGACTTCAAGACCAGCCTCTCGTTCGCCGAACTGGTCGGCAAGGAAATGAAGGCCGAGGGCCTGCAATATGCCCAGCAATATACCCAGCCCATCATGGGTCGGTACCAGCACCCGCTGCTGAACAGGGAAACCGGTGTCTATAGCTACGATCAGCTCGTCGTGCTGAGAAAGACCCGGATGCCTGCGGTCCTGCTCGAGGCGGGCTCGATCATCAACCGGGACGAAGAGCTCAAGATGGAATCGCCCGAACGCCGGGACATCATCAGCAGCGGTGTTACCGCGGCCGTGAAGGAATTCTGTGATTCTCGATGGGCCATCCTCGGTCCGCTCTGATGACGCGGTGACGGCACCGCCTCGCATCCCCCGGATTTGGCATTGATGCCGTGAGGTGATCGCCTCAGGCGCGAAGCTGATGCCGCTTTACGCTTTCTCCGTCGAAATAGGCGAAAGCGATGCTCGTCAGGCCGCCCAGCACGGACCAGAAGACCAGGCTGGTCAGCGTCACGGCAACCACGAACTGGTGGGACAGTGAACTGGGCACGTTGGTGTCGACATGTTCAAGTTCCGGCGCCCCGATGAGATGGGGCAACACAATAAGCATCAGTCCTGCGATCGAGGCTGGCACGGACCGGCGGAAAACAACGAGCCCGAGGCCCGCTGCCGTCGTCAGCGCGGCCACGC
>JBAVTL010000504.1:0-4232 GCA_049696175.1 Anaeromyxobacteraceae bacterium | reverse complement strand
GGGCGGGCGCGCTCGCGGCGCGGACCTCTACACGACGCTCGAGCCGTGCGACCACCACGGCAAGACGCCCCCCTGCTCGGCGGCGATCCTGGACGCTGGCATCCGGCGCGTCTTCGTCGGCTCCCGCGATCCAAACCCGGTCGTCAACGGGAAGGGGATCGCCCGCCTCGCGGCGGGCGGCGTGCTCGTGGTCCCGGAGGTCCTGCGCCGCGAGTGCGACGCCCTCAACGCCCACTGGTTCCGCTTCATCACGGCGCGCCGCCCGTTCGTCACGCTGAAGGCGGCGGTGACGCTCGACGGGAAGCTGGCGACCGCCACCGGTGACTCCCGATGGGTGACCGGCCCGGAGGCGCGGGCCAGGGTCCACCAGCTCCGGGATCGCGTCGACGCGGTCCTGATCGGCGCGGGGACCGCGCGCGCGGACGATCCGCGCCTGACCACGCGGCTTCCTGCCGGCGGGGGGCGCGACCCGCTCCGGGTGGTGCTCGACACGGACCTCTCGCTGCCTGCGACCCTCCGCCTCTTCAGGCAGCGCTCCTCGGCGAGGACGCTGGTGGCGCACGCGTCCACCCGGTCGAGGGAGCTCGGGCGCAACGTCGAGCTGCTGCGCTGCCGCCGCGGTCGCGGCGGCGTGGACCTCGCGGATCTCCTCCGGAGGCTCGGGGAGCGGGGCGTCACCCACCTGCTGGTCGAGGGGGGGGCGGCCGTCCACGGCAGCTTCCTCCGGGCGGGGCTCGTGGACCGGATCGCGCTCTTCGTCGCGCCCAGGCTCGTCGGCGGAGACGGGGTGAGCTGGGTGGGTGGCGTGGGCGTCGCGCGGATGGCCGACGCGCTCCGGCTCGACGACGTCGAGGTCGAGGAGGTCGGCGACGATCTGCTCGTGACGGGCGCGCCCGCGGGCGCGTTGGCGTCCCGTCGGCGTAGGGGCTAGGATCCGCGCGCATGTTCACGGGGCTGGTGGCGGATACGGGCGTGGTCGAGCGGGTGCTGCCGAGGCAGGGCGGCGCCAGGATCGTGATCCGTCCGCGCTCGCTCGACGTCGACGCGCTGGTGCTCGGCGAGAGCGTCGCCTGCTCGGGCGCCTGCCTCACGGTCGTCGAGAAGGGGCAGGGGGTCGCGGCCTTCGACGCGGTCCCCGAGACCCTCTCCCGGACCACGCTGGGGACGTGGCGCCCGGGGACCGAGGTCAACCTCGAGCGCGCGCTCGCCCTCGGCGATCGGCTCGGCGGCCACCTCGTCCAGGGGCACGTCGACGGGGTGGGCGAGGTGCTCTCGCGCAAGCCGGAGGGGCAGGGCGCGCGGCTCGCCGTGACGCTCCCATCGGCGATCGCGCCGCTCGTCGCGGAGAAGGGCTCGATCACGATCGACGGGATCTCCCTGACGGTCGCGTCGGTGGGGCGGGATCGCTTCGAGGTCGCGATCATCCCGGAGACGCTGGGGCGGACGACGCTCGCGAAGGCGGCCGCCGGGGCGCGCGTCAACCTCGAGGCAGACGTGATCGCGCGCCACGTGGCGCGGCTCGCGGAGTTCGCGCCGGTGACGGCCGGCGCGCTGGAGCGGTGGGGTTACGGGGGCGGAAGGAACGGATGATGACGAAGCAGACGGATCAGGCGATCGCCCGGGTCGAGGCGGCAATCAAGGCCATTCGCGCGGGGCGCATGGTCATCATGACCGACGACGAGGACCGCGAGAACGAGGGGGACCTCTGCATGGCGGCCGAGAAGGTGACGCCCCAGGCGATCAACTTCATGGCCCAGCACGGGCGCGGTCTCATCTGCCTCTCCCTCACGGAGGAGAAGGTCAAGGCGCTGCGGCTGCCGCTGATGGTGGACGAGAACGCCAACACCTCGTCGTTCGGCACCGCCTTCACCATCTCGATCGAGGCGAAGAAGGGGGTCTCCACCGGCATCAGCGCCAAGGATCGCGCCCACACCATCCGGACCGCCGTGAAGGACGACGCCCAGCCGGAGGACCTCGCGCGTCCCGGCCACGTCTTCCCCCTCCGCGCCCGCCGTGGCGGGGTGCTCGTCCGGGCCGGGCAGACCGAGGGGTCCGTCGATCTCTCGCGGCTCGCCGGGATGCGGCCCGCGGGGGTCATCTGCGAGGTGATGAACGCGGACGGGACCATGGCCCGCCGGCCGCAGCTCGAGAAGATCGCGCGGAAGCACAAGCTGCCGCTCGTCTCGGTCGCGGACCTCATCACCTACCGCATGCGGAAGGACCACCTCGTCCGCCGCGCCGCGGACGCGCCGCTGCCGACCCGGTTCGGCGGCTTCACCGCGGTCGCCTACGAGAACGAGCTGGACGGCGCGCAGCACGTCGCGCTCGTGAAGGGGAGCTGGGGCGACGACGAGCCGGTGCTCGTCCGCGTCCACTCCAAGTGCCTCACGGGCGACGTGTTCGGCAGCGAGCGCTGCGAGTGCGGGCCGCAGCTCCAGGCCGCGCTGCGGCAGATCGAGGCCGAGGGGAAGGGCGTGCTGCTCTACCTCGACCAGGAGGGGCGCGGCATCGGCCTCGTCAACAAGCTCAAGGCGTACACGCTCCAGGACGAGGGGCTCGACACGGTCGAGGCCAACGTGCGGCTCGGCTTCAAGCCGGACCTCCGCGACTACGGGATCGGGGCGCAGATCCTCCGCGACCTGGGCATCCGCAAGATGCGGCTGCTGACCAACAACCCGAAGAAGATCATCGGCCTCGAGGGGTACGGGCTCGAAGTCGTCGAGCGCGTGCCCATCGAGATGCCGGCCACCGAGCGAAACCGGGCCTACCTCACGACGAAGCGTGACAAGCTCGGCCACCTGCTCACCCTCGCGGCTCCCACCACGGAGCGGCGGGCAGCCAAGCCGGCGCGCGCGGTCACCAAGCGCGCCGCACGGAGGAAGCCATGAACGTCTACGAGGGCTCGCTCGTCGCGACCGGTCTCAAGGCCGCCATCGTCGTGTCGCGGTTCAACTCGCTCGTCACGGAGCAGCTGCTCGCCGGGGCGGCCGACGCCTTCAGGCGGCACGGCGTGAAGGACTCGGACATCGACGTCTTCCGCTGCCCCGGCACCTTCGAGCTCCCCGCGCTCCTCCAGCGGGTGGCCGCGAGCAGCCGCTACGACGCCGTCGTGGCGCTCGGCGCCATCATCCGCGGCGGCACCCCCCACTTCGAGTACGTCTCGGCGGAGGCGACGAAGGGGGTCGCGCACGTCACGATGGAGGCCGACTGCGCCGTCGCGATGGGCATCCTCACGTGCGACACCATGGAGCAGGCGCTCGAGCGCGCCGGCGTGAAGGCCGGCAACAAGGGCGCGGAGGCGGCGGCCGCCGTCATCGAGCAGGCCAACGTGTTTCGAGAGGCCGCGAAGCTGCCCTCCGGGAAGCGGGGTTAGGACGGTGACGGGGAAGCGGACCAAGGCGCGCGAGCGGGCCCTCCAGGCGCTCTACCAGATCGACGTCTCCGCGTCGGACATCGACGAGGCGCTCGCCCGCTTCTGGCGGAGCTTCGAGCCCGCCGAGCGCGAGGTGCAGGAGCTCGCCGAGCAGCTCGTGCGCGGGGTTCACCGTGAGCGGCGCTCGATCGACGAGCGGATCGAGGCGGCCTCGACCAACTGGCGCGTGGACAGGATGGCGCGCGTCGATCGGAACGCGCTGCGGCTGGCCGTCTTCGAGCTGGTCCACGGCGACGCGCCGGTTAAGGTGATCATCAACGAGGCGATCGAGCTGGGGAAGAAGTTCGGCTCGGAGAGCAGCGGCGCCTTCGTCAACGGCGTCCTCGACCGGATCGCGAGCGGCCTCGCGCCGGAGCGGCGAGAGGGCTAGGTGACGGCGCTTCGCATCGAGACGGCGGACCTCTCGCTCGCGGCGCTCGACGCGCTAGACGTGGACTCGCTCGCCGTCTTCGTCGGCCCCGAGCGGCCCCTCCAGGGGCTCGCGGGGTGGGTCGACTGGCGGCTCTGCGGCGCGCTCTCGCGTGCCCTGCGCGATCGGTTCTATGACGGTGGCGAGCGCGAGGCGCTGCTGCTCCCGTCCGCGGGCCGGGTGGGCGCGGCGCGCGTCTTCTTCTTCGGTCTCCCCGCGCTCCCGCTCGATCCGGCGGGGTTCTCCGCCTTCGCGCGGGTCGCGTGCGGCGCCCTGGCCAGGGCGGGCAGCGCCTCCTTCGCCACGTCGCTCCCTCCGCTCGAGGGCCCCTCGGCCCGGCTCTGGCTGGAGGCGAGCCTCGAGCGGCCCGTGGAGCGGCAGGTGCTGCTC
>JBAVTL010000503.1:0-35714 GCA_049696175.1 Anaeromyxobacteraceae bacterium | reverse complement strand
GGCGGCGCACCATCCTCCAGCTCGATCCCGAAGATCTCGGCCAGCTCCTCGCCGCCGATCGAGCGGTCCGTCGCGGCCGCGGTCTTCAGCGCCCCCGCCTTCCCCGCCGCAGCCACCAGCTCGGCCCCGTCCACGCCGCGGAGCGTGAAGAGCAGCTCGGGGGCGTGATCGAGCCTCGCGCCCACGCCGTAGAGAGTCGCGGCGAGGTGCTTGCAGAGCCAGGCGCCGTCGGGGCACGAGCAGGACAGGTCGAGCTCGCGCGTCGCGGGGAAGAGCCCCTTCTGCCGGTGGCAGAGCTGCTCCATCACCGCCGTCGAGAGCTTGCCCGTCAGGAGCTCGACCACCGACGCGATCTGGCCGGCGCAGTCGCCGCGCACGGTCTTCCAGCGCGCCGGCGCGAGCGGCCGAATCCTCACCTTCACGTCGTAGATCTCGGTGCCCGAGACGAGGGCGCGGACCTCTCCCTCCGAGATCCGAAGGTCGATCACGGAGCCGTTCCGCACGTAGGTCTTGCCGCGGGGCAGGCGGCTCGCGAGGTCGGCGTGCGCCTCGAGGTGGTCGCACCAGGCCTTGCCCCAGAAGGTCGTGGCGATCTCGCGCCCCGCGATGGCGACCGGCGCGGGCTCGCGCCCCTGCTTCCGGAGCTGCGCGAGCTTCTTCGCCGCGCGCCGCCTCCGCTCCGCCACCGGCACGTAAGGTGGAAATCCGTAGTAGTTGCCGTAGCCCATGTTCCGTCTCCAGTCCCGCGCGTCAGCGCTCCGCGCTCGCGCCCCTCAGGTCCAGCGAGACCATCTTCAAGAGTGCGCGGTCGTCCAGCTCAGTCAGCTTCAGCTCGTCGCCCCCCTCGAGCAGCTCGCGCGAGAGGGCCTGCTTCGACTCCAGCATCGCGTCGATCCGCTCCTCGACCGTCCCCCGGCAGACGAGCTTGTGCACGAGGACCCCCTTCTTCTGGCCGATGCGGAAGGCGCGGTCGGTCGCCTGGTTCTCGACCGCGGGGTTCCACCACCGATCGAAGTGGATGACGTGCGTCGCGGCGGTGAGGTTGAGCCCCGTGCCGCCGGCCTTGAGCGAGAGCACGAAGAAGGGGAGCGCCTCGTCCTCCTGGAAGCGGCGTACCAGCTCCGCGCGCTCGCGGACCTTCGTCTCGCCGGTGAGGACGAGCCCGGGCCTGCCGAACGCGTCCGCGAGGAAGCGAGCGAGCGGCGCGGTCACCTCGCGGAACTGCGTGAAGACGAGCGCCTTCTCCTGGCGCGACGCCACCACCTCGGCGAGCTCGGCGAGGCGCGCGAGCTTGCCGCTCTCTTCAGGGGCCCACCCGCCGTCGCCGAGCCACTGCGAGGGGTGATTGCAGATCTGCTTGAGCCGCAGGAGGTATGAGAGGACGAGGCCACGCCTGCGCATCCGGTCGGCTGGCGCGAGCGACTGCAGCTCGCGGGTCAGTGACTCGACCGACTCCTGGTAGAGCGCCGCCTGCCGCTTCGTGAGGGCGCACCAGGCCTTCACCTCCGTCTTGTCCGGCAGGTCGGCGATCACGGTGCGGTCGGTCTTGAGCCGGCGCAGGATGTAGGGCCGGACCAGCTCGCGAAGTGCCGCGTAGGGCGCGTCGCCCTCGGCGCGCTTCAGGAACGTCCCGAACTCCTTCGGCGAGCCGAGCAGCCCCGGGTTCACGAAGTCGAAGAGCGACCAGAGGTCGCCGGCCCGGTTCTCGACGGGGGTGCCTGTGAGGGCGAGCCGCAGCCGCGAGCCGAGCGCCTTCACCGCCCGCGTCTGGCGCGCGCCGGGGTTCTTGATCGCCTGCGCCTCGTCGAGGACGACGAGCCCGAAGCGAGTGGAGGCGAGCCATGGGAGGCGATGGACGCCACCGTACGTCACGACCACCACGTCCAGACCGGCGAGCGACTCCGGCCCGAGCGCAGCCAGCTCGTCCCGCGGCGTCGCCGACGGGTGGGCGACGAGCATCTTCAGCGAGGGCGCGAACCGCTCGGCCTCCGCCTTCCAGTTGGCGAGGAGCGAGGCGGGGACGACGAGGAGGTGGGGCCCGGGGACCGTCCTGTGGCGCTTCAGGAGGAGCAGGAGCGCCAGGACCTGCACCGTCTTGCCGAGCCCCATGTCGTCGGCGAGGCAGCCGCCGAGGCCGAGGCGCGAGAGGAACCAGAGCCAGCGGACGCCGTCGCGCTGGTAGGGGCGGAGGTCCGCGTGAAGCGCGTCGCCGGGGTCCGCCTGCGCGTCCAGCCCCGCGCCTCCGGCTCCGCGAAGCTCGGCGAGCGTCTCGGCGAGCCACGCGCCCGGCCGCACGCCTTCCCATTCGCGGTCAACCTCCGCCGCTGCCGTCCCGCTCGCGAGGTCCGCCCCCGCGACGAGCCGCATCGCTTCGATGAACGAGAGCCCCTCGCCGGCGCTCCGCTGCGCGGCCTTCCAGCGGCGGAGCAGCTCGTCCAGCCGCTCGCGGTCCACCTCGACCCAGCGCCCCTTCAGGAGGACCAGCCCGTCGGTGTGCTCGCGAAGCTTGCGAAGCTCCGCCTCGGTCACCTCCTCCTCTCCGAGCGTGAGCCGCACAGAGAAGTCGAGGATCGCGTCGAGCCCCAGCGCCGCGGGCTTCCGCTCCCCCACCGAGACCGTCACGCGCGGGCGGGGCGGATGGCGGCTGCTCCACCAGTCGGGCACACGAACGACGACACCGCTCTCCTCCAGCGAGGGGACCTCGCGAAGGAAGCGGTGGGCCTCGGAGGGCGTCCAGGCCTGCGGTTGGAAGAGCCTGCCGGAGTCGGCCAGCGCCTTCACGAGCGGGCTGCGCTCCGAGGCGCGCTGGACCGGCTGCAGGAGCGCCAGGAGGCGCCGACGGTCGGCGGCCGAGGAGGCCTCGCGAACGGCCTCCCCGAGCGGCCGGTGCTGTGGCTTGCCGCTCGCGGTGAGGCCGGTCGTGTAGCTGGCGAGGAAGGCGAAGGGCCGTTCGAGATCGCGCTTGTTCTCGGCGAGGTGGAGGTGGACGCGCCCGACGACGCTCCAGGCCGGGTCCTTCGCTGCGAGCCAGTCCTGGACGGTGCCGCGAGCCGACGTGAGCTCGGCGCGCCAGGCGGCGAGGAGGTCGCGCCAGAGCGCGTGGAGGACTTCGGGCGAGAGGTACTCGCCGCCCGGCAGGAGCGGCGCCGAGGAGGCGAGCCGCTCCAGCGCCCCGTCGCGCGGCACGGGGTCGGCGCGCTCGCGCCGCTCCTCGAGGTCGGGGAGGGCGCAGAGCGCTGCGATGAAGGCGCGACCAAGGTCGCGCCAGAAGTTGAAGACGGGCGGAAGCGCCGTCCGCGCCTCGGCGGCGCCCAGGTGGAGGAGCCCCGCCCCGTGCCCGCGCTCGAAGGCCGCCTGGATCCTCAGGGCGACGGCCGGCGCCGGCCCCGGCTCGTCCGGGGCGGCCGGACGGGGAAGGACGTGGCCGGCGGGGGTGAGGGTGAGTGTGAAGTGGGTGGCCAAGGGCGGCGCATCATAACCGCCCTGGTGTTCGAAGTTCGGCTTCTACAGCGCGGGCCCAGGGAGCTTCCCGTCCACGAGGAAGATGGCGCGCGGGAACTCGAACCGCTCATGGCTTCCTGCTCCCTCGCGCAACCAGGAGACGTCGCGCCGGGCCGTCACGGTGCAGGTCCAGGTGGTCGAAGGCTCGAGCGGCTCCTTGAGGACGAATGCCTTGGGCGTGAAGAGCGCCACGTTCAGGCCCTGCTTCGGGGCGCGCGCCGACGGGAAGCGGAAGAGCTCGACGCCGTCGGCCCTCATGTCGGAACCGAGCTGCTGGGGCTCGCCGTAGTCGGTCCTGGAGGTGATCGCGTCCCGGAATCGGTCGAAGGGGGGCGCGGTGAGGTCCACCGCCGACTTCGAGGCGACGCCCGCCCTGAACGCGGACATACGGAGCTGGTTGGGGAGGAGGTCGGCCGCTGTCCCCTCGAAGAAGACGAGCCGGTAGTAGGCCATCTCGGCGAGGGCCGTCTCGACCGACTCGGACCCGTACCAGAGCGACGGCTCGTCAGGCCGCCCGAAGCGCGATCCGTGCTCCAGTGGCGGGTAGCGGAAGGGAGAGAAGAGCAGGAAGTCGAGGTCTTCCGCCTCGTCGGGGACCGGCGGCTTGCTCTCCTCGATGAGGGCCTCGAGGAGCTCATGCTCGGCGTCGGAGTCGACGAGGACGCGCGTGGAGATCCGCTGCTGGGACTCCACCACCCGCCACGGCTTGCTCTCGATGCTGCGGAGGCTAGAGCTTCCCCCGCATCGCATCCAGATACCGGGTGACATTCACGAGCCCCTCGACGGACCGGACGAGCTCCGCCGGCACGCCGCGCAGGTGGTTGTTGTTGGCTGCCATCCACTTCTTGCAGCTCCCGACGTCGCCGAGCAACGAGTCGAGGCCACGGAAGATCCTGAGCAGGAGGAGCGCGCACTCGCCCTCGCGGCTGGCGGGGTCGATGTTCCGCGAGTCACCGAGCCTGGAGACCGACGACGGGCTCACTCCCAGGACGTCGGCGAGCGCCGCGTCGGAGAGGCCGAGATGCTCGGCGGCACGCCGGGTAGCCTTGGTCAGGACGGCCGCCTGGTCGGGCGAAACGGACCGAAGCCTGGGACGCATCACCTACCCCCGTGACTGGGCCGCTGAGGCACCACGCGTTGCATGTGAAACACTAGGCCCATCTACTTGCACTGGCAAGAGAGTCGCCACTCAATTGCCTCCGGAGCCCCAGCCCCTACGCCAGGTCGAGGACCGCGCGCACCCTCGCGAGCAGCCCGGAGGGCGTGAAGGGCTTCGCCAGCAACTCCACGCCGGGCTCCAGGACACCGTGGTGCGCGATGGCGTCGTTGGCGTACCCGGACATGTAGAGCACGCGCGGCGCAGGTCGGAGCCGATTCGCCGCCCCGGCGACCTCCTTGCCGGACACATCGGGCATGACCACGTCGGTGAGCAGCAGGTGCAGGGGCTGATCCAGGCACGCGAGCAGGTCCAGCGCTTGCCGGCCCCCGGCGGCCGCCAGGACCTTGTACCCGGCCCCGGAGAGGGAGCGCACCGCGACGTCTCGCACGGCCTGCTCATCCTCCACCACGAGGATCGTCTCGGTGCCCCGGGACGTCGGGCTGGCGAGCGCCGGCACGTCCTCCGCCGCGTCCGGGTTGGCGCGGGGCAGGTAGATGCGGAAGGTGGTCCCCACCCCGAGCTCGCTCTCCCACTCGATGAAGCCGGCGCTCTGCTTCACGATGCCGTACACGGTCGCGAGCCCGAGGCCAGTGCCGCGGCCGGTCGGCTTGGTGGTGAAGAAGGGCTCGAAGACGTGGGCCTTGACCCGATCCGTCATCCCCTCGCCGGTGTCGCTGAACCGCAGCAGGACGTGCGGGCCGGCGGTGGCGCCGGGGAGGGAGGCGGCCAGGCGATCGCTCAGCTCGACGTTGGCGGCCTCGAGCGTGAAGCGCCCGCCCTTCGGCATGGCGTCCCGGGCGTTCACGGCCAGGTTCAGGATGACCTGCTGCAGCTGCCCGGCGTCGCCCTGGATCGGCCAGAGGCCGTCGCCCAGGATGACCTCCATCGCGACGTCCTCTCCCATCACCCGGCTGAGGAGCTTCTCCGCCTCCCGCACCAGGCGACCGACGTCGAGCCGCCGCGGCGCGATGACCTGCCGCCGCGCGACGGCGAGCAGCTGCGCCGTCAGGTCGCGGGCCCGCTCCCCCGCCGTCCGGATGTCCTGGAGGTCCTCCACCCTGGCATGGCCGGAGCGGAGGCCCTCCTCCAGGAACTCGACGTTGCAGAGGATCGCCACGAGCAGGTTGTTGAAGTCGTGCGCGATGCCTCCGGCGAGCCGCCCGATGCTCTCCAGCCTCTGCGCCTGGGCGAGCTGCTCCTCCAGGCGGCGCTGATCGGTGACGTCCCGCGCGTTGATGACGAGTCCCATCACCGCCGGCACGTCGAGCAGGTCGCGTCCAACCATCTCGAGCAGTCGCCAGCTCCCGTCGGACCGCGCCGCCCGGGCCACCAGGCTCATCGTGCCGCCGCGATCGTCGCGCAGGCGTGCGAGGGCCGCGGCGGCTTGGGGCTGGTCCTCGGGGACGAGGAGCTCCGCGAGGCGCCTCCCCTGGAGCTCCCCGGGCGCGCGGCCGAGGGCGCCCTCCGACGAAGGGCTGGCGAAGGTGACCCGACCGTCGGCGTCGAGCACCAGGAGCAGGTCCGACGACTTCTCGATCAGCTCCCTGAAGCGCTCCTCGCTCCGCCGGAGCGCCGCCTCGGCCCGCATGCGCTCCGTGATGTCACGGGTCACGCCGAGCAGGCCCGTGATGCGACCGTCGGCGTCGCGCAAGGGGACGGCGTTGGTCTCCAGCGTGCGGTGCGCGCCGCGGAGCCCGGTGACGCCGAAATGCAGGCGTCCGCTCCCCCCGCTCATCACGGTGTCCAACAGCCCGACGAAGGCAGGCCGGTCCTCGGGATCGACGAAGTCAACGAGGGGGGTCGCCTGGGCGTGGGCCAGTGACTCGGCCTCCAGCATGCCGAGTCCGGAGGGGTTCATCTCGACGAGCTTCCCGTCGGGCGCGATGACCTTCACGCACTCGGGCTCCGTCATGATGATCGCGCGCAGCCGCTCCTCGCTGGCGCGGAGGGCCTCCTCCAGTCGCCGGCGCTCCGTGACGTCGCGGATGGTCGCCTGGAAATACGGCCGTCCCTCCAGCTGAAACACCCGGATGCTCACCTCCACGGCCAGGCTGACGTCGTCCTTGCGGCGGAAGCGCGTCTCGAAGCGGGCGGCGCCGGCCTCGAGCTGCTCGCGGACGCGGGCGTCGAAGTCCCCCAGGGTCGCGGGGTCGCGCAGCTCCCGCACGTTCATCCGGAGGAGCTCGTCCCGGGCGTAGCCAAGCATCGAGACGGCGCGGTCGTTGGCGAACAGGAGGTCCTGGCCGGGGCCGGCGATCAGCACGGCGTCATTCACGAACCGTGAGGCTTCCTCCAGTCGGTCGAGCAGCGTCGCCGTAGCAGAGGCGTTCGCGCCGAGCGGCCGCCCCCGGGGACGCCGGGCGCGCCACAGACAGAAGGCGCCCGTCCCCGCGACCGAGACGAGCGGCAAGAGCAGCAACCGGGCCAACTCGACTGGCATGGACGTTCCCTGGTCCCGTCGCCGCGTCCGTGCAGACACCCGGAACCGCGCCGATCCATATCAGAAGGGGCGTGCCGGCCACATGCCCACGGTCAGCCGGCGCGCGGCTCAGTGAGCCACGCGCCCGCGGCGTCAGGCCGTCGCTCGGCTTTCGCGCGGGACGCGTCGCCGACGAGCAGCTCGGTCACAGTTCGGATGGACGACGACGATCCCGTCCGCCGAGGCGAGGTCGTCACAGTGGCCTTGAAGCCGGTCTGGGAGCGAGGCGCCCTTCGGGATCTCGGGTCCCGGAAGAATCGGGTCGAAGCCCTCGGTGTAGAGATCGCGCAGCGTGACGTCGTGCCCGAGTCGCCGCGCCGACCGAGCCGCGGCGTCGGCGAGCGCGTGGTTGAGGCTGCCGGGATCGGGGTGAGCGAGGAGGATGAGGATCTTCATGGTCGGCCGGCTCCGGATCGGCGAGGTGAGCTCCGCGTCCGCGGCCCGCCCTCGCGGATCCGCTCGAGCAGCTCCGAGCTCATCGGGGAGAGGGCGTAGTCCTGGCGCCAGAGGGCCTTGATCACGACGGCGGGGAGCGGCGGGCTCGGCGCGAGCCGAAGGACGCGGCCCGCGCGGAGCTCCTCCTCGATCGCGAAGGAGGGAAGGAGCCCAAGGCACACGGCGTCCGCGAGGACCCCTCGCTTGACCC
The DNA here is from genome assembly GCA_049696175.1 of Anaeromyxobacteraceae bacterium. Classification (GTDB taxonomy): domain Bacteria; phylum Myxococcota; class Myxococcia; order Myxococcales; family Anaeromyxobacteraceae; genus DATIVK01. The sequence goes on along the minus strand of JBAVTL010000503.1, from coordinate 27,929 downwards.
CCTCCACGCTCCCGGTGGCGATGACGGGCGGCGTCGGGAGACCAGCGGCCTCGAAGTAGCGGGTGAGTTCACCCTTGAAGCTCCCTGCGGCGTCACTCAGCTGGACCGGGTAGCCCCTTAGCCGCTCCGGTGTCGCCTCTGCGCCAGCAAGCGGGTGTCTGGGCGTCGCGAAGAGCGCCAGCTCGGCCGGCGCCACCACCATCATCGCCTCGGACCCGGTGAGTGCGACGGGCTCGCAGACGAGGCCGAGGTCGACGCGTCCGGCGCGGAGGGCGCTGCGGACCTCGAGGCACGTCGCAGCCGTCACCTGGACCCTCGACCGGGGCCACCGGCGACGGAGACCGACGAGGTGCGCGGGTAGCAGATAGGAGCTGATGGACTCGCTCGTGGCGAGCAGCACCTGGTTCGCGAAGTCCCGAGTGACCTCGCCGAGGCGCGCGCGCAGCTCCGAGTCGAGCGCGAGCATCTGGCGTGCGTAGGGGAACAACGCCTCGCCGATCGCCGTGAGAGCAACCTTGCCGCCGGTCTTCCGCAGGACGGCGCCACCGACCCGGCGCTCCAGCGCCCGGATCGCCGCCGACACCGTCGACTGCGACAGCCTCAGCACCCGGGACGCTCGTACGAAGCCGCCCTCCTCGACGATGGAGAGCAGCGCCCTCAGTTGCCTCAGCTCGATGTCGTGTCTCACGTTCCCTCCATCGAGCAAGCCGATGGTCAGCATCGGCGGTTCGGCACCGACGATCCGGATGCTACTCGATGCGCCTTCACCCGAAGGCTCCTCGGAGGTCCATCGTGAAGGACCGGTTCCCGCTCGGCGTCGTCTTCTGCCTCGGCGCAGTCCTGTCTTGGGGAGGCATGTTCCCCGTGATGGGCTCTGCCCTCGGGGTGATGAACCCGTTCCTCTTCACCGCCATCCGCTACTCCGCGGCCGGGATCATGTTCATGGCGCTCCTCGCCTGGCGCGAGGGGAGAGGAGCGCTCAGTCCGGCCGGGCGCGTCGGCGCACTCTGGATCCTCGGGTCGCTGGGCTTCGCCGGCTACGGCTTCCTCGTCTTCCTTGGCCAGAAGCTGGCGGGGCCCTCGGGGGCCATGAGCGCCTCGGTGACGATGGCGCTCATGCCGATGCTGAGCATCCTGGTCAACTGGCTGCTCCGTGGCATCCGGCCGCTTCGCTGGTCCCCCCTGTTCGTCGCGGTGTCCTTCAGCGGAGTCTTGTTCGTGATCACGCGGGGCGACTTCCGCGCGTTGACGCAACTCCAGGAGAACATCCTCGCCGACGTGCTGATCCTCCTCGGCGCCCTCTGCTGGGTGATCTACACCGTCGGCGCGACCTGGTTCCCGGCCTGGTCGGCCGTGCGCTACACCGCGCTGACCACGGCGCTCGGGCTCCCCACTATCCTGACAGTGAACGTCGCGCTCTTCCTCGCCGGGCGCAACGCCCTCGTGAGCCGCGAGGCGCTCCTGTCGTTGGTCCCGCACCTCGCCTACATGGTCGTCGTCGCGGGCTTCGTCGGGGTCCTCTTCTGGAACTCGGGCAACAAGATCGTCACGCCGATCAACGGAGTGCTCTTCATGGACGTGGTGCCGATGACGACCTTCGCGATCTCGGCGCTCCGCGGCTACCACTTCAACGCGGCGGAGGTGCTGGGTGTGACCCTGACGATCTCGGCGCTCGTCATGAACAACGTCTATCAAAGGATGTCGTCGCTCGGGGCAGCGCGGGCGCGGGCGCAGCGGCGGCACGTCTCGGCGACCACAGCTACGTCAGCCTGACGAGCCTCCTCGCCCAGGCGGGTGCGGGAGTCGTTGCCTCGACGACTGCCCCGTCCGTGAACGTGGCGACCGCGTGGAAGGGACGTGAGAGGTCGCTGTTGTCGAAACTGCGGGACGCCCGCGAGTCCTCGACCCATGCGGCGGCCGATTCGAGGAACGCGTCGACCGTGCCGTTCTCCCAGCCGCGAGGACCTTGGGCCGTGAAATGCGGTGGACTCTTGGCGGCCTCCTCGCGGTCGGCGGCGAAGTCCACCGCCAGTACCTGCATGAAGTGGATCAACGAGTCCTCGTCGCGGACCGCGTCCCTGGCCTGCTCCAACGTTTCGCTCATGTCCCCGCAGGCGCCTGAGGAGTACCCGGCTGAGGAACGCTCGGTCGCGTAGCGGCTGCCCTGAAGAACGTGTAGCAGAACGAGCCGTCGGGCTCCGCCGTCGAATGGAGCGCACCGATCGCCGCCTCCCAGTCCTCGGGCGTCATCAGTCGGCGGGAGAGAACCGCATCGCGCACACCCTCCACCATCGCGGTGAAGGTGTTGCGCGTGAATCCCTCGACCAGCGCCGGGCGACCGGCGTCTGCGTACACTGTCCGTGGAGCCACCGAGACGTCGCAGAACCCGGCGCCCTCGAGCAGGGGGCGGAGCCTACGCCCGATGTTGGCGTCGCCGCCCTCTTCGGACTGAAGCCGTATGAGCAGCTCGATCGCTCGGCACGCCCGCGCATCGTCGGGATGAAAGAAGGCGGAGCCGTGATCTCCCTCGATGACAGTGAGCGTGCCGCCGAGGCGAAGCGCGCAGTTCAGGGAGGCGAGCGCCGCAGCCGGATCCGACAGGTGCTCCAGCACGAAGCAGACGAAGACATGATCGAAGACCCCGAGCCGCGCCGGGAGCCGAAGGAGGTCGGCGCGCTCGAAGGCGACGTTTCCGAGCCCCGCGGCGTCGGCCCGTTGCCGCGCGCGCGCGATCGAGTCGGCCGACACGTCCACGCAGGTGAAGCGCGCTCCAGGGCTGCCGCGGGCGAGGAACTCGGTCTGGGCGCCGACACCGCAGCCGGCTTCCAGGACGCGGCTCCCCGGCGGGAAGCGCAGGTCGCCGTACAGCAGCTCCGCGAGCGTGGTCGCCTGGTCGAGCAGCCGCTCCCCCTCACGCTCGCCGTAACCGTGCACATACCCCTGGCTCATCCGATCGCCTCCTTTCCGGGTGGCGCGGCGAGTCTCGGCCGCGCGAGGGCGTCGCGTCTTGAACGTTCTTGTAGGATGGTCCGGTGCGAGGGACCTGCCGGATCCGCGTTGCGAAGGACCTCGGCGGGCTCGAGATGGTCGAGGCTCGCCATCCGGAGCCGCGCTTCGGGCGGCACGCACACCCGACCTACGCGATCGGCGTCGTGACGTCGGGGATCAACCGGTTCCGCTACCGCGGCGAGTGGGTGCAGGCCCCGGCGGGCGCGATCTGCACGGTCACGCCGGATGAACCTCACGAGGTCGAGCCTGCCGGGAAGGTCGGCTTCGCCTACCGCTGCCTCTACCCATCCGAGACTCAGCTCCGTGCCGCGGCCGCGGCCGTTGCCGGACGCAAGCTCAGGCGGACACTGGCGCTGCCTCCTGTCATTTCGGACGAGGCGGCGGCGGGGCTCATCTCGGCGCTCTTCGACATGGACGGGACGGAGGACGGCCTGGCGCGAGAGACCCGCCTCGCGGAGCTGCTCATGCGGGTCACGATGCGCCACGCGCTGGAGCCCGTCGCGAGCCGCGCGGTGGAGCCTCTCCCGAGGGGCGTATCGCGGGCGCGCGAGTACCTCGCCGACAACGCGGCCGAGAACGTATCGCTCACCGACCTCGCCACGATCTCGGCGATGGACCCGTTCGCGCTGGTGCGGGGGTTCACCCGCGCCTACGGGATTCCGCCCCACGCCTGGCTCGTCCAGCAGCGGGTGCGGCGTGCGAAGGAGCTGCTCCGGGCCGGTCAGCCGCTGGCCGAGGTCGCAGCCGCGCTCGGCTTCGCCGACCAGAGCCACCTGACCCGGCACTTCAAGCGGCTGCTCGGATTCACGCCGGGGCGCTACCGGCGCGCCGTTTTCAACGCCGGACCGTTACCGACATGCGGCGGTTGCGAACGATCGCTCCGCCGACTGGAGGGATGAGCAGCCAGAAGCCGCTCGCCGGCATGATGAGTAGCCCAGCGCCCGTGAGCGCCGCGAGGCCCGCGACCAGATAGGTGGGAAACCGCCGCTCCTCCGCCTCGCACTCGTGCATCCAGCCCCCGAGGATCGCTAGCGCGAACCCCGTGTAGAAGAACCAGAAGACGGCGCCGCGGTCAGCCTGGTCCGTGATGGTCGCGACGAACCCCTCGCGCGCCATCGCCGAGACGGTTCCTCGGAAGACCGCCGCGCCGAAGAGCGTGTGCACCGCCGCCACCCCGAGGACTGCTCGCCCGATCCACCGCATGAAGCCCCCTCGCGATCGTGAATCGCTGACGTAGGACTATCACGGGGCGTGCGTCCGCACGACCGGTGACACCGGGATTCTGGCCTGTTCCAAAGTCTCGTCTCGGCGACCACCGCTAAGTCAGCTTGACGAGCCTCCTCGCCCAGGAAGGTACGGGAGTCCTGGCCTCGACGAGCGCCCCGTCCTTGAACGTGGCGACCGCGCGAAAGGGGCGGGAGAGGTCGCTGTTGTCGAAGACCAGGACGTGGGGAAGCGCACGGATGGCCCGGCGCAGGTTGGCGAGCGTGCGCGGGAAGCGCTCCCTGATCTTCCGGGTCGGGACGTCGTGACCTCCCTTGAGGACCCGCATCGCGACGCGGGCCTCGGAGAGGGCGGCGTCCTCCAGGCCGACGAAGCAGAGCACGACCGTGTATCCCTGCGCGGCGGCGTCGACGAAGAAGCCGAGCTTGTCGCCTGCGGGGTCCGAGAAGACGGTCTCGAAGACGAAGCTCTCGCGCTCGCGCACCAGGCTTTCGCGGAGGGTGGTGGTGAGCTCCGCCGCCTCGTGCGGGCCCAGGGCGAGCTCACCGGCGAGCAGATCCGCGTTGACGTAGCGGAGCCGGAGATCCGCCAGGTGGTAACGGCAGAAGGTGGTCTTGCCGGCCCCATTCGGCCCCGCGACGGCGATCAGGAGCGGTTGCCGATCGATGGGCGGCTTCCCGGTGAGCGAGGCCACGGCGGGTGGACGTGGGGACAGCTACTGCGCCTTCACCGGAACGAACTTACGCTTCACGAACCGGCCGATGGTGTGCCTGCCATCCTCGTCGATCCTCACGAGGAGCCCCGGTCGACCGGGAGCGACCTCGAAGTGCGGGAAGGGCTCCGACGTGAGCCCGGCCGCGACGCGGGCGCGCCCTGCGGGCGTGTCGATGTCCTCGAGGCGTGCGGAGATGGCCGGCGCCGGCGCCGGCGCGCGGCGCTTGAGCTTGAGCGCCGTCACCGGGCGCATGACTGTGTCGATGGCGCGGCCGAGCCGTGCCCAGTGCTCGATCTGGCCGGCGAGGGAGCGCTGCGACTCTTCGGCGACGCGGCGTGCTTCGAGCATCAGGTGATCGGAGAGCTTCACGGGCTGACCCATGAAGCCAAAGGTAGCGCCGTGCTACCTCTGAGGCAAGGGCGCACCCAGTCCTTGAACGCCACCGCGGGTGTGGACGTCGGGCAGCTCGTTCCGTCCGCCAAATCGGAGCCCCCATTCGTGAACGGCGCGCCGGGGCGCGCGCGAATATCTCGTCGCAGAATACGCCGAGCCGACCGATGATCGGCACGCAGCCGCTCCTCGATGCGCGCCCCGGCGTCGAAAGGAACACTCCGGTGACCAGCAAGAACACGATCTGCCTCTGGTGCGACGGCGGCGCCCTGGAGGCCGCGCGGTTCTATGCCGCCACGGTCCCCTACAGCGAAGTCGGGGCAGTCCACCGCGCGCCCGCCGACTACCCCTCGGGCAAGCAGGGCGACGTGCTGACGGTGGAGTTCACCGTGATGGGCATCCCGTGCCTCGGGCTGAACGGCGGCCCGGCGTTCAGGCACAGCGAGGCCTTCTCCTTCCAGGTGGCGACCGACGATCAGGCCGAGACCGACCGACTGTGGAACGCCATCATCGGGAACGGCGGGCAGGCGAGCGCCTGCGGCTGGTGCAAGGACAAGTGGGGGCTGTCGTGGCAGATCACGCAGCGCGCGTTGACCGCCGCGATCGCCGACCCCGATCCGGCGGCCGCAAGACGCGCCTTCGAGGCGATGATGCGGATGACGAAGATCGACATCGCTGCCATCGAAGTGGCTCGCCGAGGTTGATCCTCGACGGAAGGCGCGCCCCTCAGGCCTTCTTCACGAACTCGGACTTGAGCCCCATCGCGCCGAAGCCGTCGATCCTGCAGTCGATGTTGTGGTCCCCGTCGACGAGGCGGATGTTGCGCACCCTGGTCCCCACCTTCAGCGACGAGGACGCGCCCTTGACCTTCAGGTCCTTGATCATCGTGACGGTGTCTCCGTCGGCGAGCACGGTGCCGAAGGCGTCGCGTACGACGAGTCCCTGCTCGGCGGCGGCGGCCTCCGACGGCGCGCCGGGCGACCACTCGTGGGCGCACTCCGGGCAGGCGAGCAGGCTCCCGTCTTCGTAGGTCAGGGCCGACTGGCACTTCGGGCAGGCGGGCAGGTCGCTCATGACGGGGGCTTCTACCTCGCGCCCCGTCCTTCCATCAACCGGGAGCCACACCCGGCGCCCCGGCCCGCACGCCCTCCGACCCTCGGGGTTCCGCGGCCTTGGCCACCTCCGCCGCAGCGCCTCGGCGGCGGTCGCCTCGCGGAGCCGGCGCAGATTGCGGGCGGCCAGCCCCTCAGTGCTATCCTTCGGACCGGCGGGGGAAGGATCCCCAGCCAGAGGGCATCATGTACGAGCTCTCTGCTCTGGGCTTCGGCCCCTTCTTCGAACGGCAGCTCCCTCCATCGCACGGTGGCGCGGTCATCCCCGCTCGCATCGCCGCCGAGCATCGCGGTGAGTACGAGGTCTGGTCCAGGACCGGGCCGGGGCGCGCCCGGCTCGCGGGCCGCCTGCGCCTCGAGCTCGGGGAGGACGCGACTCCCGGCGTCGGCGACTGGGTCCTCCTCGAGGACGCGCCCGGCCCCGGCCGTACGGCCGTCATCGAGCGCGTCCTCGAGCGGCGCACGGTCTTCTCCCGCGGAGCGGCCGGACGCGCGGCGCGCGCGCAGGTGGTCGCGGCCAACGTAGACCTGGTGTTCGCCGTCTGCGGCCTCGACGCCGACTTCAACGTCCGCCGCATCGAGCGCTACCTCGCCCGCATCTGGGCGAGCGGCGCCCAGCCGTTCGTGATCCTCAACAAGTCCGACCTGTGCGACGCCGCCGGCGCGCGGGTCGCCGAGGTCGAGAGTCACGCCGTCGGCGTGCCGGTTCACGTGATCAGCGCGCTCCGCTCAGAGGGCATCGACGCGGTGCGCGCCTGCGTCGAGCCCAGCATGACCGTGGCACTGGTGGGCTCCTCCGGGGCCGGCAAGTCGACGCTGGCCAACGCCCTGCTCGGCGAGGAGCGGATGCGCACGGGGGAGGTCCGCGCAGGCGACGACCGAGGTCGCCACGTCACGACGCATCGCCAGCTCGTCCTCCTGCCCGGCGGCGGCCTGCTGCTCGATACGCCGGGCATGCGCGAGCTGCAGCTGCTCGACGAGGACGGCCTCGACACGGCCTTCGGCGACATCGCGGCGCTGGCCGGCCGATGTCGCTTCCGCGACTGCCGGCACGAGGACGAGCCCGGCTGCGCCGTGAAGGAGGCAGTCGAGTCGGGGGCGCTGGAGGCCGCGCGCTTCGAGCACCACCGGAAGCTCGAGCACGAGGCCCGGGCAAACGCGCTGCGGCGCGACGAGCACGGCCGGCGACAGGCCGAGCGGGTGTGGGGCCAGCTCCACGACGAGGTGGCTCAGCTGCGGAAGTGGAAAGGGGGCAAGCCGTAGCTGCCGGGCGGGCGGCCCCCGGGCTCGTCGATGCATTCATGACTCATCGCCGGCCTATACTCCGAGCGGAGGGTCCTACACGATGACGACACGGCTCGCGCGCACGATCGCACTCACCGTCCCGCTGCTGGCGGCGGCCTGCGCTACGCCCTACGTCGGGGAGCGGACGAGCGCCGAGCACTCGCTCGTCGTCATTCAGCTCGACCTCTCGAGGTCCCCTTCGTACTGGCGCAAGGTGCCGCTCGCCTGCGAGGACCGTAAGGGCGGGAAGCCCTGGTGGCACATGCACACCGACGGCAAGGGGCTCTTCTACCAGGAGGGCGTCCCCCCGGGGCGCTGCTGGATCACCGGCGGCTTCCAGGACGGGATCGTCACGCGCATCTACAAGCTCCCGGAGGAGGCAGGACGTAACCCGACGACCAAGGCGATCGGTGGGGCGGGGGTCCACTACCTCGGCTCGTGGAAGTTCGTGCCGAAGGGAGGCGACGACTTCGACCTGGTTCGCACGCAGGCGGTCGGCGAGCGCGAGGCGCTCAAGCAGCTCCTGCCGTGGATCCAGGGGACCGCGTGGGACGGTCTGGTGCGGAGGCGGCTCTGAGGCCGGTGAACTGACGGACAGCGGGCGTTGCGCCCCACGCGCGCGATGGGCGAGGACTTCTTGATAGGGTGACGGCGTGTTCGACCAGCCCATCGACGTCCTCGTGTACCGCGATCTGGAGGTCCGCCAGCTCGGCCGCCAGGTCGAGCTCGCCATCCAGCAGCTCCGCGCGGGCGACTTCCGCGCCGCCGACGCCAGGAAGCTGAAGGGGACGGCGCTCTACCGCGCCAGGCTCGACGAACGGAACCGGCTCCTCTTCAAGTTCGGCGAGCACGGCGGGCGACGGGTGCTGCTGGTCCTCGAGGTGGTGCACAACCACGACTACGCGCGATCCCGATTCCTCGGCGGCGGCGAGGCGACCGAGGCGGACTTCGAGCCGGTGCAGGCAGCGCCGACCCCGGACCGCTCGCCCGAGGGGGGCTGGAAGGGGGTCGAGGCCGAGCGGATGGCCTACCTCAACCCGGCCTCGACGGTGCTGCACGTCCTGGACAAGCCGCTCTCGTTCGACGACGCCCAGGCGGCCGTCTTCAGCACGCCGCTGCCCCTCATCGTCATCGGCTCGGCCGGCTCGGGCAAGACCGCCCTCACCCTGGAGAAGCTCAAGACGCTGGCTGGCCACGGGCTCTACCTCACCCGGTCTTCGTTCCTGGTCGAGAACGCGCGGTCGCTCTACTACGCCCATCGCTACGCCAACGAAGGGCAGGAGGTGGACTTCCTCTCGCTGGCGGAGCTCGTCGAGACCGTCAAGGTGCCGTCGGGGCGAGAGGCGCGCTGGTCGGACTTCGCGGCCTGGTACGGCCGGCACCAGGGCACCTTCAAGCTGCGGGAGCCGCACCGGATCTTCGAGGAGGTGACCGGGGTCCTCACGGGCTCGGCCGAGGAGGGGCCGCACCTCGGCGAGGAGGAGTACCTCGCGCTGGGCGTCCGGCAGTCGATCTTCCTCGGCGAGGAGCGCCGGGTGGTCTACCGGGTCTTCGAGAGGTGGCTCGCCCACCTGCGCGAGCACGCCCTCTTCGACGCCAACGTGGCCGCGTGGGAGCGGCGGAGCCTGGCGCCCGAGCGCTACGACTTCCTCGTGATCGACGAGGTGCAGGACGTCACACCGGTCGAGCTCCGGCTGGCGCTGGCCACCCTGAGGGACAAGCACGCCTTCCTGCTCTGCGGCGACTCCAACCAGATCGTGCACCCCAACCTCTTCTCCTGGGCCCGGGTGAAGGGGCTCTTCCACGGTGACGGCGGCCGCCGCGGCGACCCGACGCCACTCGACAGGATCCACGTCCTGTCCGCCAACTACCGGAACACCCGGGCGGTGACGGCGCTCGCCAACCGGCTGCTGCTCGTCAAGCAGCGGCGCTTCGGCTCGGTGGACCGGGAGAGCAACTACCTGGTCGAGTGCGTCAGCGGCGAGGAGGGACGGGTCGAGCTGCTGGCCGACGGTCCGGCCGTGCGCGCGGAGCTCGACGCCCGGACCCGGCGCTCGGCGCGGACGGCGGTGGTGGTGCTCCGCGACGAGGACAAGGCGGCGGCCCGGGCGGCCTTCTCCACGCCGCTCCTCTTCTCGGTCCAGGAGGCCAAGGGGCTGGAGTACGAGAACGTGGTGCTCTTCAACCTGGTGAGCGGCGCGGCCAGGGAGTTCAGGGAGTGCGCCGCCGGCGTCGCGCCGTCCGAGCTGGATGGCGAGCTGGAGTACGCCCGGGCGCGCGACAAGGCGGACAAGAGCCTCGACGCCTACAAGTTCTACGTGAACGCCCTCTACGTCGCCATGACTAGGGCGGTGAAGTCGCTGGTGGTGATCGAGGCCGACCCCGGCCACCCGCTCCTCGCGCTCCTGGCCGTCGGCGAGGCTGGGGACGCCGTGGAGCTGCCCGCCGAGGAGTCGTCGCGCGAGGAGTGGCAGCGCGAGGCGAGGCGGCTCGAGCTGCAGGGGAAGGCCGAGCAGGCCGAGCGGATCCGGCGCGACATCCTCGAGGTCCGACCGGTCCCGTGGGCCGTGGCCGACGGGGCCGCGCTGGCCGGGCTCCGGGACCGGGCGCTCGGCCCGGGGCCGACCGACAAGGCGGCCCAGCAACTCCTCTTCGAGTTCGCCGTCACGTACGACGCCGCGTCGCTGCTGCCGCGGCTGGTGGCCGCCGGGTTCCGCCACGCGCGGAAGGCCGAGTCTGGGCGCGCCTACATCGAAGCCACGTACTACGCCGAGTACCAGCAGCGGCGCTCCCCGCGCCTCCAGGACCAGCTCCGCGCGCACGGCCTGGACTTCCGCAACCCGCTCAACGAGACCCCGCTCATGGTGGCGGCTCGGCTCGGCCAGGACGAGCTGGCGACCGAGCTGCTGGCCCTGGGCGCCGACGGCGAAGCCGTCGACACGGCCGGCCGCACCGCCCTGCGGGTGGCGTTGGCGGCCTGGCTCGAGCAGCGCGGCGTCAAGGCGGCCGCCTTCCAGCGGGTGTGGGAGCAGCTGGCCACCGCGCCACTCAAGGTGAAGCTCGGCGACCGGATGGTCAAGCTCGACCCGACCACCGGCGAGTGGTTCCTCGTGCAGCTCTGCCTCGTGCAGCTCCGGCGCATGATGGATGGCGCCGTCCGCCAGGGTGGGGTCCCGGTGGTCGATGCCCCCGGCCTGGCGCGGCTGGTCGCCGGCCTCCCGCGCGGCACCCTCGCCGACTACCGACGCCGGCGGGAGTACCTGTCCTCCCTCCTCGGCAAGAACGAGATCGCCTCGACGAATCCGTACGGCCGGCGTCTCTTCCAGCGGGTGCGGCGCGGCGCCTACGCCCTCTGCCCGGCGCTCGAGGTCGAGGTCAAGGGGGAGTGGGTCCCGGTCGGCGACCTGATGGGGCTCCCCGCGCTCTTCGAGGCCATGGGCGCGTCGGCTCCGCCGATCGCGGCGTGGATGTCGGAGGTTCGCGCTGCGTTCGCGACGAGCTCGCCTCCTCTATCCAGCAGCGGCGGCTGAACCCCGCAAGGGCACGGACCTCCTCCACCTTCCGCAGGGTCGCCCGCGCTATCCGCGCAGCCGCCAGCCGGACCTGAGCAGGAGCCAGGGGCCGACGAGCGCTGCCAGGGCCAGGACCACGACCAGCGCCGCGCCGGCGGCGGGCGGCGCGTCGGAGATGCCCAGCATCCCGTAGCGGACCGCGTCCACCATGTAGAAGACCGGGTTGGCCCGGGTGAAGGGCTCGAGCGCCGGCGGCAGGGCGCGCGCCGAGTAGAAGACGCCGCCCAGGAAGGTGAGCGGGAGGATGAAGAAGGTCGGGAAGAAGTTCACCTGCTCGAAGGTCTGGGCCCAGATGGCGGAGGCCACCCCCAGGCCGGCGAAGACCACCGCCACCAGGACCAGCATGGCGAGCGTCAGGAGCGGGTGGGCCACCCCGAAGCCGGTGAAGAGCGCGGCCACCAGCCAGGTGACGCCGCCGATGAGCAGCCCCCGCACCACCGCCGCCCCGACGAAGCCGGCCAGGATCTCCCAGTAGGCGAGCGGCGAGACCAGGAGATCCACGATGGTCCCCTGCAGCTTCATGACGAAGAGCGAGGAGGCGCTGTTGAGATAGGCGTTCTGCACCACCCCCATGACCACCAGGCCCGGCACGATGAAGCGCGCGTAGGGGACGCCGTCCACGGCGCGGAGCTGGTGGCCGATGGACCAGCCGAAGACCAGGAAGTAGAGCGTGGTGGTCACCAAGGGTGACGCGAGCGTCTGGCCGGGCACCCGGAGGAAGCGGCGCACCTCCTTGACGAGGAGCGTGCGCAGGCCGAGCGAGATCACGGCTGCGCCTCCTGCTTCCTGCCCACCAGCTCCACGTAGACGTCCTCCAGCGAGCGGCCGCCGTGGCGCCTGAGCAGCGCCGTCTTCTCCTCAACGAGCAGGAGGCGGCCGTGGTCGATGATGCCGATCCGATCGGCGAGCGCCTCGGCCTCCTCCAGGTAGTGGGTGGTGAGGACGACCGTCGTCCCGCGCGCGCGGAGGGTCCGCACGTAGGCCCAGAGGGCGCGCCGCAGCTCGACGTCCACGCCGGCGGTGGGCTCGTCGAGGAAGAGCACCCTGGGGTCGTGGACCAGCGCCTTGGCGATGAGGAGGCGGCGCTTCATTCCGCCCGACAGGTGGCGGCAGGTGACGTCGCGCTTCTGCAGGAGGTCGAGGGCGCCGAGGATCTCCTCGACCCTGGAGCCGGCCAGCCGCAGGCCGAAGTAGCCGGCCTGGAAGCGCAGCGACTCCTCCACCGTGAAGAACGGATCGAAGTTGATCTCCTGCGGCACCAGGCCGACCGCCCGGCGGGTGAAGCGATAGTCCTCCACCACGTCGCGCCCGAGCACAGTGGCGGTGCCTGCCGTGGCACGGACCAGGCCGGCCACGATGGAGATGAGCGTGGTCTTGCCGGCGCCGTTGGGGCCGAGCAGGCCGAAGATCTCCCCCGGCGCGATGTCGAGGTCCACGCCGCCGAGCGCCGTGAGCTTGCCGTACTCCTTCACCAGCCCGCGGAGCTGCACCACCGGCGAGGCGACGGCGGGGAGCGGCTCGGCCGACGAGTCTGCGGGCGACGGCGCGGCGGGGGAGGCGGGGGGCGGGGAGGACACTGCACTGGAATCTAACCGAGGCGCGGACGGCGTGCAGGCGCGAACGTCCAGCTGCGTCACGGGACGTCCGCATTTCGCGTGGCCCTCTCGCACTCGATGACCACGCCCCTTCCGGTCGCGCGGTCGATCTGGACAAGGCAGCGCGCCGGAAGTCTGCTTCTGGGTGGAGCCCGGGATCCTGCCGATGCGGCGCGAGGACCCGGGAACAGCTCGACGCACCATCGCCACGGGCATCGGAGCCGGCCCTTGTCTCACCTCTCCCAGGACGTCGCGCAGCGCCCGGCGTGGTCCGCTGACCACGCCACGAAGCTCGAGCGCATCGCGCGGCAGCTCCGGCAGCGTGACGGCGCGCGCCCGGTCTGGATCCGGAAGCGGGCCACCGCCCACGAGGTGCCGAAGGCGCACGACCTGAAGCTCTCGGACGAGCCGATCGACATCGGCGACCTGGACGAGGTCCTCTCCATCGATCCCGACGCGCGCGTCTGCGTGGCGGAGCCAGGGGTGACCTTCGTCGATCTGGTGGCGGCGACGCTGAAGCACGGGCTCGTGCCGCTGGTGGTCCCCGAGCTGAAGACCATCACGATCGGAGGGGCCGTCTCGGGCTGCTCCCTCGAGTCGGCGTCGTTCCAGTACGGCGGCTTCGCCGACAGCTGCCTCGAGTACGAGCTGCTCACGGCCCGGGGGGAGGTGCTGGTCTGCACTCCCGAGAACGAGCACCGGCTGCTCTTCCAGATGATCCACGGCGCCTTCGGCACGCTCGGCGTGCTCACCCGCCTGAAGTTCAGGCTGGTCCCCGCCAAGCCGTTCGTCCACGTCGTCTACGAGCAGCACCAGACGCTCGCCGCCTACAAGGCGGCAATCTGGGGCCACTTCGAGCGCCGGGACGTCGACTTCATGGACGGCATCATCCACTCGCCGACCGAGTGGTCGCTCTGCGCCGGCCGCTTCGTCGATCGCGCTCCCTACACGCACCGGTACGACTGGACGCGGGTCTACTACCGCACCACGCGCACGCGGGACGAGGACTACCTGCGCACCCCCGACTACTACTTCCGGTACGACCACGGCGTCACCAACGTTCACCCCAAGTCGTTCATCGGCCGGCTGCTCTTCGGCCGGCTCATCGGCTCGGAGCAGGCGCTCCGCGTCGCCCGGCTGCTCAGCCGCCTGCTCCCCGACGGTCAGCCCAGGATCACGGTCGACACCTTCATCCCCTTCTCGAAGGTGGAGGCGTTCATGGAGTGGTACCAGCCAACCTTCGGCCACTTCCCGATCTGGTGCGTGCCGTACCGGCGCGTGCGGGACTACGAGTGGCTCTCGTCGCGCTTCTTCGACGGGCTCGACGATCGGCTCTTCCTCGATCTGGCCATCTACGGGATGCGGCAGCCGCCCGGCGCCAACCTGCACGTGGCGCTGGAGGAGAAGCTGCTCGAGCTCGGCGGGCTCAAGACGCTCATCTCGCACAACTACTACTCGCGCGAGGACTTCTGGAAGACCTGGAACCGCGAGAACTACGAGGCCGTGAAGGCGGCGACCGACCCGGACAACGTCTTCCGCGACCTGTACGACAAGACCTGCCGCGCGCCTCACGGCCTCCAGGCCTGAAGAAGGGGGGCCTCGCCGCGTAGCCGGGCGACCGCTCCTCCACCCGCCGGTCCGGTGGTGTGCCCGGCGCGCGGGCACACCACCAGCGGCAGCTCAGCGGCCGGTCAGCTTGTCCAGGTGCTCCGGATAGCGCGCTCCCTGGAGCGTGATCTCCGCGGCGGCGCGATCGATGCCGCGGAGGTCGTCCGGCGTCAGCGCGACGGCGGCCGCGCCGAGGTTCTCCTCCAGCCGGTGCAGCTTCGTGGTGCCCGGGATCGGCACGATCCAGGGCTTCTGCGCCAGGAGCCACGCGAGCGCGACCTGCGCGGGGGTCGCGCGCTTCTGCTGCGCGATCCGGTCGAGGAGCTCGACCAGCGCCACGTTCGCCTTCCGGGCCTCCGGGGTGAAGCGCGGCACGACGTTGCGGAAGTCGCCCTGGGCGAACGTGGTCTTCTCGTCGATCTTCCCGGTCAGGAAGCCCTTCCCGAGCGGGCTGAAGGGGACGAAGCCGATCCCGAGCTCCTCGAGCGTCGGGATCACCTCCTCCTCCGGCTTCCTCCAGAAGAGCGAGTACTCGCTCTGGAGCGCGGTGACCGGCTGGACGGCGTGCGCGCGCCGGATCGTCCGCGCGCCCGCCTCGGAGAGGCCGAAGTGCTTGACCTTGCCCTCGCGGATCAGCTCCTTCACGGCGCCGGCGACGTCCTCGATCGGCACCTCGGGATCGACGCGGTGCTGGTAGAGGAGGTCGATGCTGTCGAGCTTGAGCCGCTTGAGCGAGCCCTCGGCGACCTCCCTGATGTGCTCCGGCCGGCTGTCCAGCGCGCTCCAGCCCGTCGCGCCCGGCTTGAAGCCGAACTTGGTGGCGATCGCGACGCGACCGCGGAACGGAGCGAGCGCCTCCCCCACGACCTCTTCGTTGGTGAACGGGCCGTAGACCTCGGCGGTGTCGAAGAAGGTGACGCCGCGCTCGACCGCGGCGCGGATGAGCGAGATCGCCTGCTGCTTGTCGGTCGGCGGGCCGAGGCCGAAGCTCAGCCCCATGCAGCCGAGGCCGATGGCCGACACCTCGAGGTCGCTGCGTCCCAGCGTGCGCTTCTGCATCGCGTCCTCCTCGTGGTTCGCGCCTACGCCGACTTGAGCGAGGCCATGTCGATCGAGAACCGGTACTTCACGTCCTGCTTGAGCAGCCGCGCGTAGGCCTCGTCGAGCTTCTGCACCGGGATGACCTCGACGTCCGAGGTGATGCCGTGCTGGCCGCAGAAGTCGAGCATCTCCTGGGTGTCCTTGATGCCGCCGATGAGCGAGCCCGAGAGGCTCTTGTTCCCGAAGATGAGGCCGAAGGCGGGGACCGCGTGCGGCTTGTCCGGCGCGCCGACCAGGGTGAGGTTGCCGCCACGGCGGAGCAGGCGGAGGTACGCGTTGACGTCGTGCTCAGCCGAGACGGTGTCGAGGATGAAGTCGAAGGTGCCTGCTTGCTTCCGCATCTCGGCGGCGTCGCGGGAGACGACGACCTCGTGCGCGCCCAGCCGGAGCGCGTCGGCCTGCTTGCCCGCAGAGGTGGTGAAGACGACCACGTGGGCGCCGAGCGCGCGGGCGAACTTCACGCCCATGTGGCCGAGCCCGCCGAGGCCGACCACGCCGACCCGCTTGCCGGGGCCGACGCCCTGTCTGCGGATGGGGGCCCAGGTGGTGATGCCCGCGCAGAGGAGCGGGGCGGTCCCGGCGAGGTCGAGGTTGGCGGGGATCCGCAGCACGAACCGCTCGTCGACGACCACGCTCTCGGAGTAGCCGCCGAAGGTCACCCCGCCGAGGTGCTTGTCCGGCGAGTTGTAGGTGAAGGTCGCGCTCGGGCAGAACTGCTCGAAGTGCTCCTTGCACTCGGGGCAGGTGCCGTCCGAGTCGACCATGCAGCCGACGCCGGCGAGGTCGCCCTGCTTGAACTGCGTGACCGCCGCACCGACCCTGGTGACGCGGCCGACGATCTCGTGGCCGGGCACGCACGGGTAGACGGTGGGCATGCCGCTCCACTCGTCGCGGGCCTGGTGGAGATCCGAGTGGCAGATGCCGCAGAAGAGGATCTCGATCTGGACGTCGTGCGGCGTCGGATCGCGCCGGGAGATCGTGGTGGGGGCGAACGGGGAGGCGGCGCTGGAGACGGAGTAGGCCTTGGCTTTGTACATGAGCGGACCCTACGCGCGCGGGCGAGCCTCCGAAAGGACCCGGAAGCGCATGGGCCGTTCAGGAAAGCTTCACGATCCCGAATGAAGCCCTCCCCGGACTCAGGGGGAGTCAGCCGGCGAAGACGGCTGCGAGCCGGCGGCGAAGCTCATCGCGGACTTCGCGGAACGCCTGGAGCCGCGCGGTCTCGTCCCCGGCAACCGCCCCTGGATCTGGCAGCCCCCAGTGGACGCGGAGCGCCTTCCCGAGGAAGACCGGGCAGACCTCCTCGGCGCAGAGGGTGATCACGGCGTCCACGTCGCCGGGCGGGACGCCGTCCACGCTCTTCGAGAAGTGGGCGCTGATGTCGATGCCGATCTCGGCGAGCGCGCGGACCGCGAGCGGGTTGAGCCGGGACGGGGCGGAGCCCGCCGAGGAGACCTTCACCCCCGCGGGCGCCAGCGACCGGGCGATCCCCTCGGCCATCTGGCTGCGCGCAGAGTTGGCGACGCACAGGAAGAGGACGTGGCGCGGGCGCGCGTCGCGGATGCGCGCGGCTTCGGCCTCCCAAGGCGAGCTCACGGCGCCCTCCGCGCGGCCGGCCCCTCGACCGTGACGGCGCAGTTGGACACCCGCACGAGCTCACCCGTCTCCCCCGGGAAGAAGCGGTCGCGCAGCCGCAGCGCGACGTTCACGAGCCCGATCAGGACCGGCACCTCGACGAGCGGGCCGATGACCGCGGCGAAGGCGGCGCCGTGGTGGATCCCGAAGGTGGCGACGGCGACGGCGATGGCCAGCTCGAAGTTGTTGGAGGAGGCGGTGAAGGAGAGGGTCGCCGTCTGGCCGTAGGTCGCGCCGAGGCGGCGGCTCATGAAGAAGGAGACGAAGAACATCACGACGAAGTAGATGAGGAGCGGGATCGCGATCCTGACCACGTCGAACGGGAGCTGCACGATCGTCTCCCCCTTGAGGGAGAACATCACGACGATCGTGAAGAGCAGGGCGATGAGGGTGAGCGGGGAGATCCGGGGGATGAAGACCTTCCGGTACCACTCCTCCCCCTTGAGGGCGCGGAGCCCGAAGCGGCTGGCGATCCCTGCGATGAAGGGGATGCCCAGGTAGACGAAGACGCTCTTCGCGATCTCGCCGATCGTGATGTGGACCTCGGCTCCCTGGAGCCCGAGCCAGCCGGGGAGCACGGTGACGAAGACCCACGCGTAGACCGAGAAGAAGAGCACCTGGAAGATCGAGTTGAAGGCGACGAGCCCGGCGCAATACTCCGTGTCGCCGCCGGCGAGGTCGTTCCAGACGATCACCATCGCGATGCAGCGGGCGAGGCCGATCATGATGAGCCCGACCATGTACTCGGGCTTGTCGCGCAGGAAGACGACCGCCAGCGCGAACATCAGGATCGGCCCGACGATCCAGTTCTGGACGAGCGAGAGGCTCAGGACCCGTCCGTTCTTCAGGACCCGCGGCAGCTCCTCGTACCGGACCTTCGCGAGGGGTGGGTACATCATGAGGATGAGTCCGGCTGCGATGGGGAGTGACGTCGTCCCGACCGACAGCCGGTCGAGCAGGGGCACGACGCCCGGCGCGAGGAAGCCGAGCGCGACGCCGGCCCCCATGGCGACGAAGATCCAGAGGGTCAGGTAGCGGTCGAGGAACGAGAGGCGTCGGGCGACGCCCGCGGCGGGCTGGGTCACTTGCGGCTCCATGAGAGCTAGAGGCTTCCGATGAGCGCCCGCAGCCGCCGAAGCGCGCGGGGTTCGAGGCAGTAGCAGACGCGCGGGCCGGAGATCTCGCCCTTGATGAGCCCCGCCTCCTTGAGCACCTTGAGGTGCTGGGAGACCGTGGACTGGGCGAGCGGGAGCTCGTCCACGATGTCGCCGCAGACGCAGGTGGTGCGCCGGGCCAGGAGGCGAAGGATCTGGACCCGCGCAGGGTGGCCCACGGCCTTGGTGAGGAGCGCCAGCTCCTCGTCGGCGGCTGGGCCCTCGACCGGGCGGACGTCGGGCCCCTCGGCGGTGGGAGGGGGCGGTTCGCAGGCGACCTTCTTGACGATAGCGGCCATGGCCATCGGCCTTCTACGATAGCCAGAGTGGCGACGCAAGGCGATGAATCATCGAGAGCGGCGTCATCATTTGCTCACACGGGGCCGGAGGTCTTCCGGGCGCCCTCATGTTGGCGCCACGTCTCATCGGTGCTAGACGATAGGCGTCACTTCGCCCACGCCAGCCCTTGGCGTTCCAGGGAGCAAGACCGATGAGCACGAGCCGTACCATCCTTCCCTGGGCCGCAGCAGCGGTCCTCGTCGCGTTCGCCTCAGGCTGCGGCAACGGGCGAGCGAATCCAGCCGGCAGCACCCCAGCCACCGCCCAGCCGGTGCCCAGCGGCGCCCGGCTTCCGCGCCTCGTCGACGTCGGGGCGACCACGTGCGCCCCGTGCAAGGCGATGACGCCGATACTGGATGGCCTGCGTTCGGACTTCTCGGGGCGCCTGGAGGTCCAGTTCATCGACATCAACGAGCTCGAGAACGCTCGGATGGCGGCCGAGGACCTCGGCGTCCGCGCCATCCCGACGCAGATCTTCTACGGGGCCGATGGCGTGGAGCTGAGCCGCCACATGGGCTTCATGTCCCGTGAGGACATCCTCGCCAGGTGGCAGTCGCACGGCCTCACGTTCTGAGCCTTTCATGGTCGAGCTCCTGACCGCCTTCGGCCGGGCCTTCGAGGCCTCCGCTGCGCTCGCCCTCCCGGCGGCGTTCGCGTGGGGAGTCCTGTCGGTCGTCTTGAGCCCTTGCCACCTCTCGAGCATCCCGCTCGTCGTCGCGTACATGAGCGGCGGCGACGAGCTGCCGACCGGGCGAAGGGCGGTGGTGCTCTCAGGGGCCTTCGCGCTCGGAATCCTCGGCTCCATCGCCGCCGTCGGCGCCGCGACCGCGGCCGCGGGGCGCATGGTGGGCGACGTGGGGCGCGGGGGGACCTGGGCGCTCGCCGCGGTCTTCATCGCGGTGGGGCTCAACCTGGTCGGCGTCCTCCAGTTGCCGAGCTGGTCCGCGCCCGGCGGCTCGCCGCGCCAGCGGGGCGCGGTCGGGGCGCTGCTGCTGGGTCTCCTCTTCGGCGCCGCGCTAGGGCCCTGCACCTTCGCCTTCATGGCGCCGCTCCTCGGGCTCGCCTTCCGGGCCGGGGCGGAGCGCGCCCTCTACGGCGTGCTCCTGGTCTCGCTGTACGGCCTCGGCCACTCGCTGGCCATCGTGGCTGCTGGCGCCTCCGCGCAGAACGTCCAGCGCTGGCTGGCCTGGAGGGGCGGCGCCCGCGCGGTCTCCGCGCTGCGCGTGATCGCCGGACTCGCTGTCATCGCGGGCGGCCTCTACTTCGTCCACACCGTGATCTGAGAGCGAGCCGATGAGCCTCAAGGTGATCGAGCAGCCCACCCAGCAGCCGCAGTGCTGCGCCAACCCGTACACGAACCCGAAGCCAGGGCCCCCGCCGGAGTCCCGCGCGCCTGTGACGGCCGTCCTCCTCGCGCTCGGCCTTGGCGCCTGGGCCGCTGCCTACGCAGCCGTGAAGCCGCTGTCCGAGTGGCTCAGCTTCCGGGCTCTCGGCCTCACGCCCGGCTCGCACCTCGGCGAGAGCGTCGCGTTCTTCCTCTACGACACGCCGAAGGTGCTGCTGCTCCTGACGCTCATCGTCTTCCTCGTCGGGATCGCGCGGTCCTTCTTCACGCCGGAGCGGACGCGCGCCATCCTCGCCGGGAAGCGGGAGTCGGTCGGAAACGTGCTGGCGGCGCTCCTGGGGATCGTGACCCCCTTCTGCTCCTGCTCGGCGGTGCCGCTCTTCATCGGCTTCGTCGAGGTGGGGATCCCGCTCGGCGTGACGCTCTCCTTCCTCATCTCCGCCCCGATGGTGAACGAGGTCGCGCTCGTCCTCCTCTTCGGCCTCTTCGGCTGGAAGGTCGCGGCGCTCTATCTGTCCACGGGGCTCGCGATCGCCATCGTGTCGGGGTTCGTCCTCGGCCGGCTGAAGCTGGAGCGCTGGGTCGAGCCGTGGGTCTACGAGTCGATGAACGCCAGCGCGGGCTACGAGAAGGAGCGGCTCGGCTTCACCGGCCGCGTGCGGAAGGGGCTCGAGGCGGTCCGCGAGATCGTCGGCAAGGTCTGGCCGTGGGTGCTCGGGGGGATCGCCGTCGGGGCCGGCATCCACGGCTACGTGCCCGAGGGGCTGCTCGTCAGCTTCATGGGCAAGTCCGCCTGGTGGTCGGTGCCGGTCGCGGTCCTCATCGGAGTCCCGATGTACTCGAACGCCGCCGGGATCATCCCCGTGGTCGAGGCGCTGCTCGGCAAGGGGGCGGCGCTCGGGACGGTGCTCGCCTTCATGATGGCGGTCATCGCCCTCTCCCTTCCGGAGATGATCATCCTGCGCAAGGTGCTCAAGCCGAAGCTCATCGCGACCTTCGTCGGCGTGGTGGCGAGCGGGATCCTGGCGGTGGGCTGGTTGTTCAACGCGGTGCTCTGAGGAGGCGGGGGCGATGAAGATCCAGGTGCTCGGGACGGGCTGCGCGAAGTGCAAGCAGCTCACCGCGAACGTCGAGAAGGCCGTCGCGGAGCTGGGGCTCGGCGTGTCGGTCGAGAAGGTCGAGGACGTCCGCGAGATCATGAAGTTCAAGGTGATGTCCACGCCGGCGCTCGCGGTCGACGGCAAGGTGGTGTCGGCGGGGAAGCTGCTCGCGCCTGCCGAGGTGGTGGAGTTGCTGCGCGCCCCGAGAGAGCCGTGCCTGACAGTGCAGGCGGTGATCGACGGGCGTCGGGAGACGGAGTAGCTTTCGCCCCCACAGCGGGAAGCGCGGGATGGCCCGACGGACCAGCCGCTGTCGGAGAGATGACTCGATGTGGCGCATTCGCTCGCTCGCCTGGCTGGGGCTCCTCCTCGCCTTCGTCCTGCCGGCCACGTCGGCAGCCTCCGAGTTCGTGGTGGTCGTCAACTCGGGCGTCGCGAAGGCGAGCCTCACCCGCTCGGAGGCCAGCCGGCTCTTTCTTCGCAGCACGACCCAGTGGCCGGGCGGCGACCACGTGAAGCCGGTCGACCTCGCGAAGGGTTCCCCCGTGCGGGCGGCCTTCACGAAGGAGATCCTCGGCCGCTCCATGGGGGCGATCGAGCAGTACTGGACGCAGTCTGTCTTCTCGGGGCGCGCGGTCCCGCCGCCGGAGAAGCGCTCGGACGCCGAGGTCCTCGCCTACGTCCGCGAGACCCCGGGTGCTGTCGGCTACGTCTCCGCCGGAGCCAACACCGAGGGTGTTCGGCGCGTGACGATCACGAAGTAGCGCGCTCGAGCGCGTGGACTTGGCCAGCGGCCCTCACCCCTGCCCTCTCCCGCGGTGCGGGAGAGGGGGGAGCCCGCTACGCGGGCTTGCGGTGATCGACGACCCGCTTCGCCTTGCCGGGGGAGCGCTCGAGCGAGCCCGGCGCAACCAGCTCCACACGCATCCGGATCCCGGTGACCGTGTGGATCTCACGGTCGATCCGTTCGTGGAGCGCGATCATGTGGCGCATCTCGTCTGAGAACTCGCCGGGCCGGATCTCCACCCTCACCGCCACCTCGTCGAGCGCGCCTGGGCGGGAGATCTCGATGAGGTAGTGGGGGGCCGTCCCCTCGACGCGGAGCAGCGCCTCCTCGACCTGGGAGGGGAAGACGTTGACGCCGCGGACGATGAACATGTCGTCGGAGCGGCCGACGACGCGCCCCATCCGCACGCCCGTGCGGCCGCACGGGCAGGGGGACCGGTCGAGCGCCGCGAGGTCGCGCGTCCGGTACCGGAGGATCGGGTTCGCCTCCTTGGTCAGCGACGTGAAGACGAGCTCGCCCACCTCGCCGTCGCGCACCGGCTCCAGCGTGACCGGGTCCACGCACTCCACGATGAAGTGGTCCTCCTGGACGTGCATCCCGCTCCGGGCGGGGCACTCGCCCGCGACGCCGGGGCCGATCACCTCCGAGAGGCCGTAGTTGTTGAACGCCAGGATCCCGAGCTGCCGCTCGATCTCCAGCCTCAGCTCGTCCGTCCAGGGCTCGCCGCCGAAGTGGCCGTAGCGCAGCGGGAGCTGGCCGGGGCCGAAGCCCTGCTCGCGCGCCACCTCCCCGATGTGGAGCGCGTAGGAGGGGGTGCAGACCAGGACCTCGGCGCCGAGGTCGCGGATCAGCAGCACCTGTCGCGGCGTGTTCCCGCCGGCCGCCGGGACCACGGCCGCGCCGACCCGCTCGACGCCGTAGTGGAGCCCGAAGCCGCCGGTGAAGAGGCCGTAGCCGAAGGCGATGTGGACGAGGTGCTCCGGGCGCAGGCCGCCGGCGGTGAGGAAGCGGGCGCAGAGCCCGGACCAGGTCTCGAGGTCGCGCTTCGTGTACGCGACGAAGGTGGGCCTGCCCGTCGTGCCCGACGAGCCATGGACGCGCGCCAGCGCGGCGCGCGGGACCGCGAGCATGCCGAACGGGTAGTTCGCCCGGAGGTCGTCCTTCACCGTGAAGGGGAGGCGGCGCACGTCGTCGGGGGAGCGGATCGACCCCGGCTCCACGCCGGCGCGCGCGAGCGCGTCACGGTAGAACGGGATCGTCGCGGCGCGGCGCAGGGTGTCGGCGAGCCGCGCGCCCTGCAGCACCCGGAGCTCGGCGCGTGAGAGGGTCTCCGCCGGATCCCAGATCCGGTCTTCGTACGCGAAGTCGGCCACGTTCTTCCTATGCCCCGAGCCGCCTGAAGAGCTCCTCCGCCGCGACGAGCTTCACGCCTGCGGCGGTGAGCCTGGGCCCCGCGGCGTCGGGGTCCTCGAGCCGCACGAGCAGCGTCGCGTAGCCGCCGCGCTCACGTGAGGCCGCGAAGGCGTACATGTACTCGATGCTCAGCCCGAGCCGGTCGAACGCCTCCAGGACGGTGGCGAGGCCGCCCGGCTGGTCGGGGACGTCGAGCGAGATGAGGTCGGTGACGTTGACGACCGAGCCGGCGGCCTCCAGCACCTGCTTCGCGCGCGCCCAGTCCCTGACCACGAGCCGCAGGATCCCGAACTGCTGCGTGTCGGCGAGCGACATGGTGAGGACGTCGATCCCGGCGTCGCCCAGCACCTTGAAGGGGACCCGGAGCTGGCCGGGGCGGTTCTCTAGGAAGAGCGAGAGCTGACGGATCTTCATGGCGACCCCCCTTGGTTAGATCTTCCGCTTGTCCACGACGCGCTTCGCCTTGCCCTCGCTCCGCGCCAGCGTGCGCGGCTCGACGAGCGTGACCTTCACGCGGAGCCCGAGCACGTGCTCGACGGCGTCCGCCAGCTTCCGCTGCAGGCTCTCGAGGGCGCTGATCTTGTCGGAGAAGAACTCCGGCGTGACCTCGATCTGCACCTCCATGGTGTCGAGCCCCTGCTCGCGGGTGAGGATGATCTGGTAGTGCGGCAGCGTCCCCTCCACCTTGAGGAGCGCGGTCTCGACCTGCGACGGGAAGACGTTGACGCCGCGGATGATGAACATGTCGTCGGAGCGCCGGCCGATGCGCCGGATCCGGCGGAGCGTCCGGCCGCAGCCGCAGGGCTCCGCGTCGATCGAGGAGATGTCGCGCGTCCGGTAGCGGATCATCGGCATCGCCTGCTTGGAGAGGGTCGTGAGCACGAGCTCGCCCTCCGTCCCGTCCGGCAGCGGGTCGCCCGTCGCCGGGTCGACGATCTCCGGGTAGAAGTGGTCCTCGAAGATGTGCGGCCCGTGCTGCTGGTGGCACTCGATGCCGACGCCCGGGCCGGTGATCTCGGAGAGGCCGTAGATGTCGAACGCCTTGATGCCCGACTCCGCCTGGATGTACTGGCGCATCTCCTCGCTCCAGGGCTCGGCGCCGAAGACGCCCACCCTGAGCTTGCCGAAGCCGATCTTCGCCTCGCGCGCCTTCTCGATGAGGTGGATGAAGTAGCTGGGCGTGCAGCTCACGGCGGTGACGCCGAAGTCCTGCAGGACCATCAGCTGACGCTCGGTGTTGCCGCCGGAGATCGGGATCACGGTCGCGCCCAGCGCCTCGCCGCCGTAGTGCGCGCCGAGCCCCCCCGTGAAGAGGCCGTAGCCGTACGCGTTCTGGAGGACGTCGCCCCTGTGGAGCCCGCACGCGGCGAAGGCGCGGACCATGACGCTGGTCCAGACCTGGAGGTCGGCCTCGGTGTAGGCGACGACGATGGGCTTGCCCGTCGTGCCGGAGGAGGCGTGGAGCCGGACCACCTCCTCCATCGGGCTCGCGAAGAGGCCGAACGGGTAGGTGTCGCGGAGGTCTGCCTTGACCGTGAACGGCAGCTTCGCGATGTCCGGGAGCGCCTTGATGTCGCCAGGGCCCAGGTTGCGCGCGTTCATGCGCTCGCGGAAGAGCGGGACCTTCTCGTACGCGCGGGTGACCGTCGCCTGGAGCCGGCCGAGCTGGAGCGTCTGGAGCTGGGCGCGCGGCAGGAAGTCGGGCGCGCTGGCTGGGTGAAAGCCACCCGGGGCGTCGTTCCACTGGCTCTTCAAGGGCTCCTCCTTGGTGTGCGTCCCGGGCCGCGGTCGGCGCCCGGCAGGGCGTGGGCGTGCTACTTGCGCGCGGCAGCGGTCTCCCGGCCGAGCCGGAAGGCCTGGGCGTTCACGTCGTGGAGGTGCGTCGGCAGCCCGGCGTTGATCGCCTCGCCCCAGCGCTCCTCGGGGATGTCGAGGTGGTGCGAGAGGGCGCCGAGCAAGGCCACGTTGAGGCTCCGCTTGTTCCCGAGCTTCGCCTCGTCGACGAAGTCAGGGGCGATCAGCAGGCCGCCCGGCCGGAGGAGCGGCCGGACCACCTCCACCTCGCTCGGCGCGCAGACCACGATGAAGTCGGCCTCGCCCCACGGGATCATCGGCGAGAGGACCTCGTCGCCGAAGCGGACGTCGGTCGTCACGGAGCCGCCGCGCTGGCTCATCCCGTGGACCTCCGCCTTCTTGACGTCGCGGCCGTCGCGGAAGGCGGCGTCGGCGAGGATGTTGGAGGCCTTGATCACCCCCTGCCCGCCGAGCCCGGCGAGGATGACGTTCATCACCTTGCGTGCCATCACGCCTCCACCGCCAGCGCGCTGCACTTGGCGGCGTTCTGCTGCTCGTAGTGCCGGATGTCGGCGGCGGCGAGGATGCACGGCCGCCGCGCGATGATGACGGTCAGCTCGGGCACCGCGAGCCGATCCCCCAGCAGCTTCAGGAAGCCGGGCGGGTCCTTCACCGGGTCGACCACGTCCACGTTCTTCACGCCGAGCGCGCGCGCCAGCCCCTCGAGCGACAGCTTCCCGGCGGGCTCGTGGTCGAGCGTGCGGCCGGTGCCCGGGTGCTCCTGCTGGCCGGTCATGGCGGTCGTGCCGTTGTCGAGGATGATCAGCACGTGCCCGGTCTTCGGGGCGTTGTAGACCATCTCGATGAGGCCGTTCACGCCGGTGTGGACGAAGGTCGAGTCGCCGATGATCGAGACGACGCGCCGGGCGTCCTGCTCCGGCAGCACGTGGCGCAGCCCGAGGCCGACGCCCAGCGAGGCCCCCATCGCGACGCAGGTGTCGAGCCCCTGGTACGGCGGGAGGACGCCGAGCGTGTAGCAGCCGATGTCGCCGGCCACGATGCAGTCGAGCTTCCGGAGCGCGGCGTAGACCGGGTGGTACGGGCAGGCCTCGCAGAGCTGCGGCGGCTTCCCCTTCGGCGGCACCGGCTCCGGCGTCGTGTCGAGCCCCAGGACGCGACGGACCCGCTCGACGTTCATCTCGCCGAAGCGGAAGTCCGGCGCCTTGGCCTCGACCTGGATGCCGGCGGCGCGGATCGCGTCCGCGAGGAAGGGGTCGCCCTCCTCGACGACGAAGCAGCGCTCGACCGTCGCCGCGAAGGCGCGGATCCGCCCGATGGGGAGCGGGTGGAGGAGCTTCAGCTCGAGCATGCTCGCGTCCGGCACCGCCTCCCGCGCGTGGCGGGCGGTGACGCCGGCGGTGATGATGCCGAGCTTCGTGCCGCCGTCGCGCTCGACGACGAAGGGCGACGACTCGGCCCACTCCCGCAGGCTGTCGAGCTTCTTGCGGAGGCGCCGGTGCGCCGGCTTCGCGTAGGCCGGGATCATCACGCGCCCCACGATGTCGCGGACGAACTGGGGCGCCTTCGGCGTCTCGGGGGCGCGCCGGGTGACGATCGACTTGCCGTGGCAGACGCGCGTCGTCATCCGCAGCATCACGGGGAGCTGCCAGCGCTCGGAGAGCTCGAACGCGGCGCGGGCGAGGTCGTACGCCTCCTGTGAGTCGGACGGCTCCAGCATCGGCAGGCCGGCCGCCTTGGCGTAGTGCCTGTTGTCCTGCTCGTTCTGCGAGGAGGCCATGCCCGGGTCGTCCGCCGTGACGAGCACGAGGCCGCCGGTGACGCCGGTGTAGGCCGCCGTGAAGAGCGGGTCGGCGGCCACGTTCACGCCGACGTGTTTCATCGTGACGATGACGCGCGCGCCGCCGTAAGCGGCACCGAGCCCGACCTCGAGCGCGACCTTCTCGTTGGGCGCCCACTGGGCGCGGCCACCGAGGGTGCTGAAGGTCTCCAGGATCTCGGTGGATGGGGTGCCGGGGTAACCCGTCCCCAGGTGTACGCCGGCGTCGAGCGCCGCCGCCGCGACTGCTTCGTCTCCGCTCAGGAGCTTCCTGTCCATCTTCGCTTTGCCTCTCCAACGGCCTGCAGGGGGGCGCGCATGATACCCCGAGCCCCGCGCGCCTTTCCACCCGGCGCTGGCGGCTAGAAGTAGCCGAGCAGGAGCGCCCCGGCGAGCCAGTCTGTGGGGTCGAGGCGCCACGTTGCGGCGACGGAGAGGCGCCGGCCCACGTGGACGCGGGCCTCGGCGCCGGTCTCCCAGCTCGCGTGGAGCGTCGTGTAGGGCAGGAACCGGTAACGGCCGTTTGCGACCAGGCTGAACCGCTCGCCCAGCCGGAGCCGCGCGAGCGCGGCGGGGCCCACGCCCAGGCGGACGCGCGAGCCGAGGAGGCCGTCGAGGCTGGGGGACCAGTCGAGCGCCGTCTCGCCGCCCGCGTAGAGGTCGAGCGCGTCCCAGAGCTGGAGCGCCGAGAAGCCGCCGCCCATCTCGCCGACCGCCGCGACGCAGCGCTCGCAGCCGCCGTCCTTCAGGAGGTCGGCGCCGAAGCGCATCCGCCAGGAGGGGCGCCGGTCGAACCGGGTGACCTCGTTGAGGGACGTCACCCGGACGAGCGAAGCCTCCAGCGCCTCGAGCCTGCCGGTCTCGGTCGAGAGCGCGAGGCGGGCCGGGAGGAACTCGATCTGCGCGTAGGGGGGG
>JBAVTL010000502.1:0-4675 GCA_049696175.1 Anaeromyxobacteraceae bacterium | reverse complement strand
CGCGACGCTCGAGGCGGTCATCGCCAAGAAGGTGATCCGCGCCCCGTTCGACGGTCGCATCTCGATCCGGCAGGTCGAGCGCGGCCAGATCCTGGCGGCGGGCGCGGCGATCGCCTCGCTCCAGTCGGTGAGCCCGATCCACGCCGAGTTCTGGCTGCCGCAGCAGGCGCTCTCGGAGCTGTCGGTCGGCCAGCGGACCCGGCTGACCGTGGACACCTTCCCCGGCGCGTCGTGGGAAGGCACCGTCACGACGATCAACCCCGAGGTGGACGTCGCGACCCGCAACGTGCGCGTCCGGGCCACCGTCGAGAACCCCGATGGGCGCCTCCGCCCCGGCATGTTCGCGCACGTCGAGGTGGTCGGCCACGAGCGCCGCACCGCCCTCGTGATCCCGGCGACGGCCCCGATCTTCGCGCCGTTCGGCGACTCGGTCTTCGTCGTGGACGCGCAGGCGTCGGAGCGGGATCGGACGGCGTCCGTCGTCCGCCAGCAGTTCGTCCGGCTGGGGGAGCGGCGCGGCGACTTCGTCGAGGTCCTCTCCGGACTCGAGGAGGGGGCGCGGATCGTGAGCGCCGGCGCCTTCAAGCTGCGGAACGGGATGGCCGTCGCGCTCAACGACGCGCTCGCGCCCGACGCGAAGCTCGCGCCGACGCCGACCGATCGTTGAGAGGAAGGGGGCGACAGTGCGCTTCACCGATCTCTTCATACGGCGGCCAGTCCTCGCGATCGTGGTGAACCTGGTGATCGTCATCGCGGGGCTGCAGGCGGTCCGGACCCTGAACGTCCGCCAGTACCCCCGCAGCGAGAGCGCCGCGGTCGTCGTGACGACCGCCTACGTCGGCGCGAACGCCTCGCTCGTCGCCGGCTTCGTCACGACTCCGCTCGAGCGCGTGATCGCGGCCGCCGACGGCATCGACTACCTGGAGTCCGAGAGCAAGCAGGGGCTCTCCACCATCCGGGCGCACCTCAAGCTCAACTACGACTCGACGCGGGCCCTCTCGGAGGTCTCCTCGAAGGTGGATCAGGTGCGGCGGGACCTGCCGCCCGAGGCGGAGGTCCCGATCCTCAACATCGAGTCCACGGAGAGCCAGTTCGCGTCCGCCTACCTGAGCTTCTCCTCTGGCGTCCTGAGGCCTAACGAGATCACCGACTACCTCGTGCGCGTGGTCCAGCCGCGCCTCTCCGCGGTGGACGGCGTCCAGCGGGCCGACATCCTGGGCGGCCGGACCTTCGCGATGCGGATCTGGCTCAAGCCGGATCGGATGGCGGCGCTGGACGTCAGCCCAGCCCAGGTGCGGCTGGCGCTCGCGCGGAACAACTACCTGGCGGCCGTTGGGCAGACCCGCGGGGCGCTCGTCCAGGTGAACCTGACGGCCAACACCGACCTCCGCTCCGTCGCCGAGTTCCAGCAGCTCGTCGTCCGGGAGCGCGGCGAGGCGTTCGTCCGGCTCAAGGACGTCGCCGACGTCGCGCTCGGCGCGGAGGACTACGACACCGCCGTCGCCTTCAGCGGCAAGACGGCGGTCTTCATCGGGGTCTGGCCCCTCCCGAACGCGAACGCGCTCGACGTGATCAAGCGGGTGCGTGCCGAGCTGGACGGCCTCCAGCGCGAGCTCCCGTCGCAGCTCGCCGCGACCGTCGCCTACGACGCGACCGGGTACATCCGGAGCGCCATCGCCGACGTCGAGCGCACCCTGCGCGACACGCTGCTGATCGTGGTCGTCGTCATCTTCCTCTTCCTCGGCTCGATCCGATCGGTGCTGGTGCCGGTCATCGCCATCCCGGTCTCGCTCGTGGGGGCCGTCTTCCTGATGCAGCTCTTCGGCTTCACGGTGAACCTGTTGACGCTGCTCGCCGTCGTCCTCTCGGTGGGGCTCGTCGTGGACGACGCGATCGTGGTCGTCGAGAACGTGGAGCGCCACAAGCGCGAGGGGTTGAGCGCGGTGGACGCCGCGCTGCGCGGGGCGCGCGAGCTGGTGGGGCCGATCGTCGCCATGACCATCACGCTGGCCGCGGTCTACGCGCCGATCGCGTTCCAGGGCGGGCTCACCGGGTCGCTCTTCAGGGAGTTCGCGCTCACGCTCGCCGGCGCGGTGACCCTCTCGGGCGTGGTGGCGCTGACGCTGTCGCCGGTGATGTCGGCGAAGCTGCTCGGCGGAGACTACCGGGAGCACGCCCTGTCGCGGGTCGTCCACCGGGTCTTCGACCGCGTCCGCGCGCGCTATGAGCACGACCTGGACGTCGCCATGCGCACGCGCGGGCCGATCTACCTCGCGTGGGGCGCCGTCAGCGTGCTCGCGGTCGTCATGTTCGCCATGTCGCCACGGGAGCTCGCCCCGACGGAGGACCAGGGGGTCATCTTCGGGATCGTCGACACGCCGGCCAACTCGACGCTCGACCAGGTCGAGCGGTCGACGCGGATCGTGAAGGAGGACGCGCTCGCGCTCCCGGAGGCCAGCTTCACGTTCCAGGTCACCTTCCCGGGCCAGGGGTTCTGGGGCGTCGGGATGAAGCCATGGGACGAGCGGAGGCGGAGCGTCTTCCAGGTGCTGCCTGAGCTCCAGGCGAAGCTGAGCGCCATCCCGGGGATCCAGACGTTCGGCGTCCTCCCCCCCGCGCTCCCCGGCGGTGGCTCGTTCCCCGTGGAGTTCGTCATCGCCTCGACGGCCGCGCCGTCGGAGATCCTCGGCTTCGCCCAGGAGCTGCAGCAGCGGGCGCTGGCGAGCGGCATGTTCGCCTTCCCGCCCCTCATCGACCTGAAGGTCGACCAGCCCGAGTCGGAGATCCGGATCGATCGCGACAAGGTGGCGGCGCTCGGGCTCGATCTGCAGTCGATCGGCCAGGACCTGGGCGCGGCAGTGGGCGGCGACTACGTGAACCGCTTCAGCATCGCCGACCGGAGCTACAAGGTGATCCCGCAGCTCCCGCGCGTCGAACGGCTGACGCCTGAGCAGCTCCAGGAGGTGTACGTCACCGGGCCCGGCGGCAGGATGGTGGCGCTCTCGACGGTGGCCACCATCCACGACCACGTCGCGCCTCGCGCGCTCCACCGGCTCCAGCAGCTGAACGCGGTGAAGCTGAGCGGCGTCACCTTCCGCCCGCTCGACCAGGCGCTGGCCTTCCTGGAGGGGGAGGCGGGCAAGATCCTGCCGAGTGGCTACACCATCGACTACACGGGCGAGTCGCGCCAGCTGCGCACCGAGGGGAGCCGGTTCCTGCCGGCCTTCGCCCTCGCGATCGTCCTCATCTTCCTGGTGCTCGCCGCGCAGTTCAACAGCTTCCGGGATCCGTTCGTCATCCTCGCCGGCTCCGTGCCGCTGGGGATGTTCGGCGCGCTCGCGGTCACCTTCCTGAAGATGCCAAACCCGAACATCCCGTTCTTCACCACCGGGTGGACCACGACGCTCAACGTCTACTCCCAGGTAGGGCTGGTGACGCTGGTCGGGCTGGTCGCGAAGAACGGCATCCTGATCGTGGAGTTCGCGAACAAGCTGCAGGAGTCGGGGCTGCCGAAGCTGGACGCGGTGAAGCAGGCGGCGGCGACCCGCCTGCGCCCGATCCTCATGACCAGCTTCGCCACGGTCTGCGGCCACTTCCCGCTGACCCTGGTCACCGGGCCGGGCGCCTCCGCCCGCAACAGCATCGGCCTCGTCCTGGTCGCCGGCATGACCATGGGGACCGCCTTCACCCTCTTCTTCGTCCCCGCGATCTACGTGCTCATCGCGAGGGAGCGCCAGGGGGTCACGGCTGGGGTCCACGATCCGTCGCGTGCCACTCAGGGCGCGCGGCAGGGATCGCTTGAGTCGCCTGGGCTTTAGCGATAAACGGCGGCTTGGGGCCGCACCGGGGAATCCACCCGCGGGCGCGCCCTTCACCTGGGAGCCACCATGCAGACCAAGTCCTTTCGGCCGGTCGCCGCAGCGACCGCCGCCGCCTTCCTCGCCGTCACCATGACCTTCACCGCTGCCGGCTGCGGCACCGCCGGGAAGCGGACCGCCATCGGCGGCGGCGCGGGCGCCCTCCTGGGGGCGGGCGTCGGCGCGCTCGTGGGCGGCAAGAAGGGCGCGCTGATCGGCGCCGGCGTCGGCGCGGTGGCTGGCGGCAGCGTCGGGCTCTACCTCGACAAGCAGGCGAAGGAGCTCGAGGCCGTGGCCGAGACGAAGCGGACCGAGAACGGGATCCTCGTCAACATGAAGAACGACATCCTGTTCGACGTGGGCAGCGCCAACCTCAAGGCCGAGGCGGTCGCGCAGCTCACGCAGGTCGGCGACATCCTCGTGAAGTACGCCGACGACCGCGTCCGGATCGAGGGGAACACCGACTCGTCCGGGAGCGACAAGGCGAACCAGGAGCTGTCCGTGAAGCGGGCCGAGGCGGTCAAGACGATCCTCGTCGGGCGCGGCGTGGCCGCGGCGCAGATCACGGCGATCGGGAACGGCGAGACGAAGCCGGTCGCCGACAACGCCACGGCGGACGGGCGCGCGAAGAACCGCCGCGTCGAGGTCCACATCGACGTCCCGAACCCCACGTAGCAGCGCGCCGCGCAGCCTCGGCGCGGGCGGGTAGCTCGACGGCCCCGGTGCCTTCCTCACGGGAGGGCGCCCGGGGCCGTGCCGTCTGGGGGGTCAGCGCTGATCGGGATCGCGCGTCACGCCAGCGACCGGCAGCTGCCAGC
>JBAVTL010000501.1:0-5713 GCA_049696175.1 Anaeromyxobacteraceae bacterium | reverse complement strand
CGCCAGGGCCGCGCGGTGGGCCCGCTCCTCGGTGGCGATGGCCGTCGCGTCGCCGCCCTGCAGGTCGTACTTCTCCGCGTCGCCGGTCTCCGCCTGGATCACGAGCGGGACGACCGCTGAGGAGCCGAGCCGGCGCGCGAGCCAGACCATGGCGCGCACGCGGCCGGACGCCCGGTTGGGCGGCAGCGGGATCCCCGCCTCCTTCAGCTTCCGCTCCCAGATCCCGCCGTGGCGCCGCTCGGCCGCGGCGATCTCGCGGAAGGCGGCGGCCTTCGCCGGGTCCTTCTCCCACTTCGCGAGCCCGTCGTAGAGGGCCGCCCCGTCGCGCTCGTCGACGAGGTTCTGCATCCAGACGTCGGTGCGGGGATCCATCCCTCGGAGTGTAGCCGGACCCTGCGCGCGCGGCAGGGTCCTCTCGGGGCGA
This sequence comes from Anaeromyxobacteraceae bacterium, assembly GCA_049696175.1. Taxonomy (GTDB): domain Bacteria; phylum Myxococcota; class Myxococcia; order Myxococcales; family Anaeromyxobacteraceae; genus DATIVK01. The sequence continues at coordinate 5,289 of JBAVTL010000501.1, read as the reverse complement.
CGCCGGGCGCGGGCTACTCCCCGCGCATCCAGCGCTTCAGCTCGGGCACGACCTTGCGGCTCCAGCCGCGCCCCTGCCGCACCGTGAGGAACGCGGCGACGAGCGCGTCGAGGAGCGCGGAGAGCTGCTGGGAGAGGAAGAGCCGCTCGAGCAGGCGCTCGTCGTCCTCCTCGGCGATGAGGTCGGGGAGCTTCGCGGCGCGCACGTCGAGGTGCTCCGCGTCGAGCGTCGCCTCCCATGCCCTCTCGCCGTGCTCGATCCGGAGCCGCGCCTGGTGGACGAGGAGCCCCGCGTCGAGCGCGCGCTTCACCTGCGCCGAGTAGGGGGCCAGCGTCCCGCGGGCCTGGAGCTCGGTCACGTCGCCGAAGGCGCCGCGCAGGACGAGGCGGCCGGTGAAGACGACGCCGACGTCCTCGCCCTCCACCTTCGCGATCGGCGCCGTGGACTCTGAGCGCCACAGCAGCCACGTGAGCAGCTCGCGGCCGAGGAAGGCGTGGCCGCGGAGCAGCCCCTCCCGCGCCGCGTCGCGCTCCAGCTCGGCGGCGTCCCGCTCGTCCGAGTCCGTGGCGACGCCGTCGATGCCCGCGTCACCGCGCAGCACGGCCGCCTCGGAGCTGGCCTCCGAACGCCGGCTCATCGCTCCACCTCCGCCCCGCGCGGCGCGCCGACCAGCTCCGGGGTAGGTCCGAGCTTCTCCAGCGTCACGCCGGCCCGCGCCGCGAGCGCGGCCGGGGAGCCGGGGGTCAGCTTCGCCTCGAACGAGGTCTCGATCGCCGCGGCGATCTCCTCCACCACCTTGCGGGACGCCACCCACGCGAGCAGCTCGTGGGTCTGCAGGTTCCAGGAGACGTCGAAGGTGCGGGTCGCGACTGGGGTCCGGAGCCGGAGCTCGCGGCGGATCGTCTCGCGCGCCGTCGCGCGCTCGGCCCGGGCCGGAGGACGGCGGTTCTTCGAGACGAAGGCCCCCTCCCACTTCGAGAGCTCGGCCTTCACGGCCGAGGCGCGGACCGCGACGGCGTCTACGCGCCAGGTGAAGAGCGCCCACTCGCCCAGCGTCACGGCGCCGACGCTGAAGCGGGTGGAGTCGGTCTCCTCGCGCTCGACGAAGCCGGCCGAGCGGTCGTCCTCGCTCCGCTGGAGGTCGAGGGGCTCGAACTTCCCCTTGGCGAGGGCCCGGGTGAGCCACTTGCGGGGATCGCCGGCCGGAGGCTCGACGGTGAAGCGGGAGAAGGTCGCGGAACCGGATTGGAGCGCCATGGGGGCGCGGACAATGGTGGAGCGGCGGGCCGCCGTCAAGCGGCCCGGACGGCGCGGCGCGCCGGCCCTACAGGAACGAGGCGCGCACGCCGAGCTCTATCCAGGTCGGGGTCCCGGTCTTCGCCACCGGCAGCTCCACCTTGCCCGCTGGCGTCTCCTCATGCCCGAGGCTCATCATGTGGCCGGCGATGGAGAAGCCGAGCCCGAAGGGGCTCGACGCATCGCCGAGCCGCCAGTTGACGGAGAGCGTCGTGAACAGCTCCCAGCCCGTGTAGCGCTCGAAGTCGCCTGCGCTCCGCAGGATCTCCCCCGTCGTCGTCCCGCCGCCGATGGACAGGATGGGGATGACGCTCTCCTTCGTCCCGCCGGGCATGAGGAGGAGGGCGCCGCCGACGGTCTTGAACGTCCCCGTGCAGCTGTCGCCGGCCGGGCAGCGTCGATCGGCCACGGTCGCGTCGCCGTACCGGTACACGAAGCCGACGCCCGCGTTCTCGCCGGCGATCCCCGCGTCGAGCCGCAGGCTCCGCAGGCTCGCGAAGGTGTCCTTGAACGCCTGCCCCTCCACGACGTCCCCGGCAGGGAACCCGACGCCCACGGTGACGCCGATCGGGAACTTCACCGGCCTGGCCTCGTCTCCGTCGCGGACCCGGGCGGCCTGCTCCGGCGGCGGGAACTCCTGCGCGAGATCACGGACGGGGAGGACGACGAGGACTGCGACGGTGAAGGCAGCGATCCGGGTGCGCATGTCGCCTCTCTCGCGGCGGCTCGGCCGCGCAGCGACTGTCACGCCGCCGCGCGATCGCCGCAAGTACCGTGGCCGGGGGTCCCCGCGACGCGGGTCCACCGCGAGTGAGCCGTCCGTGGATCGTGGTATCGACAGCCGCGAGCGGTTCATCGAGGATGCTTGAACGCCAACGCCCGAAGGGAGGGCGCACCGATGGTCGCACACGCGCGCACAGCCTTCGTCCTCGTCGCGCTGGCGGCAGCACCCGCCGCCGCTGCCCAGGGCGCCCTGGGGCAGCTCTGCGAGATCGCGGGGCGCTGCATCGACGACGTGCAGGTGCCGCTGCCACCTCCGCCGACCCCCGTCCCGGACGACTCGGACGAGTCGGACGACGCGAAGCGGGCCGTCGCGCCCGCCAGGAAGCAGCACACCGCGCCCAGGATCACGACCGAGCAGATGATCCGGTCGACGGTCGCGACCACGCTCATCGAGGGGCTCATCCAGGGGATCTTCTCGACGCCGAAGGAGGACCCGGCGGCCGCCGAGGCGGCGCGGCAGGCGCAGCTGGAGGCGGCCAGGAGGCGGGCCGAGCAGGTGCAGAGCCAGCGCGCCGTGCGCGAGGCCGAGAACTCCCGGAGCATGGAGGAGATGCGCATGGCCATCTCCGACCCGTTCGACGGCGGCGGGGCGCTGCCGAACGCCGGCTCCCCGCCGGTCGTGCTCGATCCAGGGGCCACGACAGTCGGACTGTTCGCGCCGCCGGAGAACCCCTTCCGGAGGGACGCCCACGGCGAGCCGACAGCAGGGGCGATCGCCGCGGAGAAGCTCGCGCGGCTCGCGGCGGAGAACGCAGACGTCGCCAGGCTCGCGGGGAACCTCTCGGACCTCGAGGCGCGGCTCGCCGAGGCCCGCGCGCAGATGGTGGACGTGAAGCGTGGCTTCACCTGGGTCGCCCGGGAGTACGAGCGGCACGAGGAGACAGTCGCGCAGACCGTCGAGGACGCGAAGGAGAGGGGAATGAGCCTCGCGTTCGAGGGGCTCTTCAAGGCGTCCCCCAAGGCCGTCGAGGCGCTCGCGGAGGTCCGCTCGAACCGCGCTGCCTGGGGCACGCTGGTCGGGCTCCTGCGCGAGACCGAGGGGGCGGCCCAGGCCGTGAAGGGGGCCGCAGACTTCGCCGGCGAGCGCGCTGAGGAGGCCGCCTGGCTCGGCGGCGAGAAGGATCTCCGGACGAACCTCGAGTTCCTCGCGAAGCGGCTCGGCGGACCGTACTATGAGACGGGCGCGTCGATCGTCGCCTCCGCCGTCGCGATCCGCCGCCAGCTTGAGGCCGCCCGCGGCATGCGCGAGCTCTCCGGCGTGGACGCCGAGTACCGCGCCCGTTACGAGGCGCTCCGGCCCACGCTCGCTGGGCTCCAGCGGAGCACGCGCGAGGCCCGCGAGGCGCTGGCGCGGAAGACCGGGATCGCCGCGGAGGACTTGAAGCAGCACGCCGAGCCGCCGAAGGGGCTCGGCTACGAGGTCCCTCACCCGCTCGATCGCTAGGAGCTCCTCGCCATGAACCCGCGCCTCGCCCTCGTCGTCCTGACGCTCACCGGCTGCGTGGTCGGCCTGCGGCCGCAGCCGCCGTCCGCGGAGCTCGACGCCCGCCTCCCGCAGAACCGCGACGGCATCGGGGTCGGCGACGAGCTGGTCCGCGCGACGTGGGTGCCGTCCCTCGGCGCGGCCGCCCTGGAGCCCGACGCGCTCGCCACCTTCGACGCCATCCTCGACTCGACGCCCGAGTCGTTCCTCGTCGCGTCCCGGCAACGCGAGGGGCGGCTCGTCCTGACGTTCGCCGGCGCGCCGGCCAGGTACCGCGGCGGGCTGCTCCCGTCCAAGCAGGGCTCCACGCCGGCGCTCGCGCGCGCCCGCGCCCGCTCCGCCTTCCACGCCCTGGTGAAGGCGTCGCTGGGCGGCGCCGGGCTCTGGATCGTCCACGACGCCGTCCCCTTCACCGGCCAGGACCGCGGGGGCGAGCACCTCCTGACGCTGGAGGTCTACACGTTCGATCCTCGCGAGCGCTGGGCGCGCGGCGAGTTCGTCGGCCCGAAGGCGATCTGGGTGTTCGGCCGGCGCCCGGCGGCGGGCAAGGAGCTCCTGCGCGACGACGCGAGGGTCTTCGTCCGATGGGACGCGGGGTTCTTCCGCATCGCGAGGCTGGAGCGGGCGCCGGACGGCAGGCTCACCGCGATCGAGTTCGAGCCGTGGAAGCCGCAGGTGAACCAGATCCTCGCGGGCAAGACAGCGAGCGACTTCCTCGCCGTCTCCGCGCGCGACGCCGGGCTGCAGATGGAGCGGTTCCTCAACGACGCGCTCCTCGAGTGGAAGACCCGGCGGCTCCAGGGGTGGGCGGCGGCGGCGACGCCCGTGCAGCTGGAGGACGCGATCCTCGGCGCCGAGAAGGGGATGCTCGAGCTCGACCGGGCGAGCCGTCTCATGAAGGACCGGATCGACGCCGCGGCGAGGGACGGCGCGAGCACCCAGCCCGGCATGACCGAGGCGGCGCAGCTCCTCGATCAGCGGAAGATCATCGTCGCCGCCGTGCTAGGCACGCTGAAGCAGGCGCGCGCAGCGGCGCGCTGAACCAGGAAGCTCCCCGGGCGGTAGGCCCTCAGGGGTCGGGTAGGCGGGATCCCGCATGGTCCTTGCGCGCTCCCTCTCGGAACGCCAAGTTCCCTCCGTATTCCCCAGAGTGAGGTGCCACTCAAGGAGCGGTCCTGGCCTCGACTCCACATCCGGCGATCCTCTCCATCGGCAGGGCGCTCCCGCCACACTACGCCGATCAGGCGTCGCTCACCGCCGCGCTCTCCGCGTTCTGGGGAGCGCAGCACTTCAACGCCGAGCGACTGGCCCAGATCCACCGCGCCGCGCTCGTGGCGGGCCGGCACCTCGCGCTGCCGCTCGCCGAGTACCCGGCGCTCGACACCTTCGGTAAGCGGAACGACGCCTACATCCGCGTCGCGCTGGAGGTCGGCGAGCGGGCGATCCGCGACGGGCTCGCGCGCGCGGGGCTCGCGCCGCGCGACGTGGACCACCTCTACTTCGTCACGACCACCGGGCTCTCGACGCCGTCGATCGATGGGCGGCTGATGAACCGGCTCGGGCTGAAGCCGTCGGTGCGGCGGACCCCCATCTTCGGCCTCGGCTGCCTCGGAGGCGCCGCCGGGATCGCGCGCGCCTGCGATGCGCTCCGCGCCTGGCCCGACGAGGTCGCCGTGATGCTCTCGGTGGAGCTCTGCTCGCTCACGCTCCAGCCGGAGGATCTCTCC
>JBAVTL010000500.1:0-3882 GCA_049696175.1 Anaeromyxobacteraceae bacterium | reverse complement strand
GGCGCGGCGGGCGCCATCGTGCTGGGGACGGGCGCGTGGCTCTGGCTCGGCGACGCCCCGGCCCAGGTCACCCTCGACGTCCAGCCCGGCGCCGCGGCCGCGCGCCTCGCGATCGCGTTCTAGCCAGTCCGCCCGCCGCAAAAGGAAGCGCCCGCCAGGAAGGGATCCTGGCGGGCGCGACGTCCAGCAAGAGGCGTGTCGGCTACTTCTTCGCCTTCTTGTTGAAGATGTCCTTGAGGGCCTTGGCAGGCGCGATCTTGATCGCGCTGCGGGCCGGGATCTTGATCTGCTCGCCGGTCATCGGGTTGCGGCCGATGCGGGCCTTGCGGTCGACGAGCTTCACGCTGCCGAGGCCGCCGAGCGGGATCTTCTTCTCGTTCTTGAGCCGCTTGCTGACGACTTCCTCGACCGCCGTGAATACCGCACGAACCTGCGCCTTCGGGATGTCGGCCGCGTCGGCGACCGCCTGGAAGAACTGGGCCTGCGTCATTTGGTGGATCCCTCCGTCTGGAAACCGCCGTAAATCAGGGCTGCCGAGCGGTGTAATGGCATTGCTGATATCGCTTCAGGATCGCCCCGTCAACTTCTGATCCCGTTCGATCGCCTGAAAAACGGGCCTTCCGTGACGATCGCCGCGCGCGATCCAGCGCGAGTGGGGCCCGACCTCACCCCGTCCGTCAGTGAAACGCGGCGATGATCTCGTAGAGGATGAGCACGATGATGGTGACCTCCAGCAGCTCGGCGCGGGAGGTGTCGGCCCGGTGGCCGATGAGGTCGTTCACCTCGGAGAGGAGCCGCTGCTTCCGGAGCACCGTCTCCTGCCACGCGGGGAGGCGGAAGCGGCGGACGGCCCCCTGGTAGAGCCGCGCCAGGTAGAAGTCGCCGACGATTTTCACCGCGTTTTCGAGCCTTTCGATCATCTCGGAGATCTCGAGCAGCAGCCCGGCGACCCGCCGCTCCAGCGTCCGGTACTTGCGCGTGACGATGTTGGTGAGCGGGCTCCCGCCCGCCTCGAGCTCGTCGTAGATCGCGTGCAGCTCGCGGTCGAGGAGGGCGTCGTAGTAGCGGAGCTCGAGCAGGTGGGCGGTGGCGAACTCGAGGAGGTCCGGGATGTCCTCCACGCCGGACGACTCGTAGACGAACGCCCCATTCCAGTGCACCAGCGCGAGGTCGTCGACCTGGTACGTGAAGTTGTGGGACAGGACGTCCTGACGCTCGGCGGCGGAGAGCGGCACCTCGCTCGTCTCCCCGAGGACCAGCTCGGCGATGGGGGCCTCGGCGAGGAGCCGGTCGGCGGTGATCTCCCCCTCCTCGAAGCGGCGCACGAAGACCACGTGATAGGTCTCGAGCCCTTCCCAGGCATGCGGGCGCTCTAGCGCGGGGGCGAGGTCGCGGCAGAGCGCCTCCGCCTCCCTCCGCGCGGCCGCGTCGATCTCCGGCGTGGGGCGCGCGAGCAGCGCCTCGGAGAGCGGCAGCAGCTCCCCGAGCGCGGTCCCGGGCGCGATGGGGATCTTGTAGAGGATGCTGGCGACGCCGGTGTCGACGAGGTGCGCGCTCGCCTCGGCCTCGCGCAGCTCGCCGCCGATCCGGAGCTCGCGGCGCCCCAGGACGAGGTGGAGGGGCGGGCGCGGGAAGTCGAAGGCGGTGCCGCTCCCCGCCCCCTCCAGCGCGAGCCGGGACTTGGGCGCGGCGGCGAGCCGCTCCGCGCTCGCGAGGTCGATGGAGTCTGCGACGTCGAAGAGCCGGTAGACGAAGAGCTGGCCGTCGGCGACGCGGGGGCCGGGCGCTGGCATCCTTCCAGCCTAGCCCAAACCAGCGCGCCCCGTGACGCTCAGGCGCCGATGACGCGGATCGGCGCGGCCTGCGAGGGGGCCGGGAACTTGACCAGGTACTCGCCGGAGAAGCAGGCGTCGCAGAAGCCGCTGCGATCCTGCCCGAGCGCCTGGTAGAGCCCGTCGAGCGCGAGGTAGCCGAGCGAGTCGGCGGTGACGTACTTCGCGATCTCGTCCACCGTGTGGCTCGACGCGATCAGCTCCTGGCGGGTCGGCGTGTTGATGCCGTAGTAGCAGGGCCAGGCGGTGGGGGGAGAGCTGATGCGCAGGTGGACAGCGGTGGCGCCGGACGAGCGGATCATCTTCACGATCTTGCGGCTGGTCGTCCCCCGCACCACCGAGTCGTCCACGACGACGACCCGCTTCCCCTTGAGCACGTCGCGCAGCGCGTTGAGCTTCAGCTTCACGCCGAAGTGCCGGATCGCCTGCGACGGCTCGATGAACGTGCGCCCGACGTAGTGTGAGCGGACGAGCCCCATCGCGAACGGGATCCCGCTCTGCTCCGAGTAGCCGATCGCGGCCGGCACCCCCGAGTCGGGCACCGGGATGACGAGGTCGGCCTCGACGGGGTGCTGCCGCGCGAGCTGGCGCCCGAACTCCTGGCGCGCCGCGTAGACCGACTTTCCGAACAGGACCGAGTCGGGGCGCGCGAAGTAGATGTGCTCGAAGACGCACCGTCCGAACCGCTGCGGGGGCGGTGCGTCCGGGAAGAGCCGCTCGCTGCGCATGCCGGTGGAGTCGATGACGATCATCTCCCCCGGCTCGACCTCGCGGACGTACTCCGCCTCGATGAGATCGAGCGCGGTCGTCTCGCTGGCGAGCACCCAGCTCCCCTTGAGCCGGCCGAGGACGAGCGGGCGGATCCCCAGCGGATCGCGTGCGCCGACGAGGGCCTTGGGGGTGAGGAAGACGATGGAGTAGGCGCCAGACACCCGCGCGAGCGCCCCTCGGATCGCCGGGACCAGCCCATCAGCCGACGCCGGGTCGGCCCCCACCTTCGCCCGGGCGATCAGGTGGATGATCACCTCGGTGTCGGACGAGGACTGGAAGATGGCGCCTTCGCGCTCCAGCTCCGCGCGGAGCGTCTCGGCGTTGACGAGGTTCCCGTTGTGCGCCACCGCGATCGCGCCGCCGGCGTACTGCACCGCCATCGGCTGCGCGTTCTTGAGGTGGCTCGACCCGGTCGTCGAGTACCGGACGTGGCCGATCGCGGAGCCGCCCTTCAGCCGCGCGAGGACGTCGGCGTTGAAGACGTCGGCGACCAGCCCCATCGCCCTGTGGACGTGGAGGGTCTCGCCATCGGTCGCGACGATGCCCGCGGACTCCTGCCCGCGGTGTTGAAGCGCGTGCAGGCCGAGGTACGTGAAGTGTGCGGCTTCTTCGAGTTGGCCGAGTGCCCAGATGCCGAAGACGCCGCACTCGTCCTTCATCTTGTCGTTGACGCTGTCGTAGCCCATGAGGCGCGCGGAGTATAACGATCCCGCGTTGAAAAAGCTCCCCATACGAAAGCTCTTCGCCGGGCTCGCGATCGCGCTCTCCTGCGGGGCTTTGGCGATCGGGGCGCTCTCGCTGCCCTGGCACCACGGCCGCCCCGCCCTTCCGCCCGTCGTCCTTTCGGCCTCCCACGGGAGTGGGCCGCTCCGCGCAGGCGCCGCCGCGGTGAACATCGACTTGCCGGCGGGCGTGCCGATCGGAGGCTTCGCGCGCCTCGACTTCACCGCGATTGGGATCCGGGACCCGGTGAGCGCGCGGGCGGTCTACCTCGAGGTCCCGGGGTGCAGGGTCGCCGTCGCGTCCGCCGAGATCCTGCTCGTGACCGAGCCGCTCGCGCGCCGCGTCGGGGCGCTCGTGGCGGACCTGAAGCTCGACGCCGTCCTCGTCGCCGCCACCCACACCCACGCCGGTCCGGGCGGTTACCGGGACGACCTCGTCTGGGAGCGGACAGCGCTGGGCCCCTTCGACCCCCGCGTCCCCGACCTCCTGGCGGACCGCATCGCCGCCGCGATCCGGCTCGCCGTGAGCACCGCCGCCCCGGCACGCGTCTCGGTGG
>JBAVTL010000499.1:0-2686 GCA_049696175.1 Anaeromyxobacteraceae bacterium | reverse complement strand
GAACCGGGATCAGCAGCCGGGCGCGCGCCCACCGGGACAGCCGCAGCATCGGGAGGGTCCGCGGCCGGACGGACGCAGCCCGCAGCACCCGCAGCGCCAGCCTCCGCAGCCACAGCGCCAGCCCGCTCCGCCACCGCATCGTCAGGGGCAGCCGCCGCCGCGATCGGCTCCGCCGGAGAGGCGCCAGGGTGACCAGGTGCGGCGCGGACCGCCCCGACCGCCGCCCGTGCCACAGGTAACCGTCGTCCAGCGCCTCCCTGGAATCAGCCCTGCCCAGCCGAAGCGCGGGCCGGGCCAGGACCAGCCCCAGGGCCACGCGCACGCCCCTCAGGGTCAGAGCCAGGGCGGAGGCCACGGGCACGGGCACCGCGGCGGACAGCGCGGCCACGGTCATCACGGTCGCGGCCACGGCCAGAAGCCGCGGTGACGACCGGCTGGCGGCTTCACGGCTCGCTGGAGCCGGGAGGCCGGACGGTCGCCTCGAAGCGCACCAGGATCCCGCGCGCGCGCCTCGAGGCCGCGTCGATCTGGAAGCCCGACGCGAGCACCAGCCTCTCGGTGTCGCGATTCGGGCGGCAGCCGCCCGCCAGCCACGTCCAGGCGGGCTGACCGAGATCCTGCAGCCAGCTCCAGAGCCGGCCCCTCGCGCGGACGTGCTCCATCATCCGGAGCCGGCCGCCCGGGCGCAGCACGCGCCGGATCTCGGCGAGCCCGGCGCCGGGGTCGTCCACGCTGCAGAAGACGAGGCTCGACACGATGGTGTCGAAGCTACCGTCGCGGAAAGGGAGCGCCTCCGCGCGCGCCCGGACGTGCGGGACGCCGGGGGCACGCTGCAGGGCCGCGCCGATGTTCTGAGGGTGCGGGTCGAGGGCGATCACCTGGAGCCCGGGAGCGTAGAGCGGCAGGTCGCGCCCCGTGCCCGAGCCGAGCTCCAGCGTCCTCCCGCGGGTCCCGGCGACGAGCCAGCGCCGCTCGCGCCCGAGCCAGCCCCGCTCGAGCCACGCGAGGCCGAGATCGTAGAGCCACGGGATCTGTTCGAGGCCGCGCATTCAGCCCCCTAATGCGTGTGGCATCCGTCGCACTTGTTGGGGCCCTTGGAGAGCCGCTCGTGGCAGCCCTTGCAGAGCGCGTGCGCCTTCTCCTTGTCGAGGTTCAGCTTGGAGGGCGCGGCCGGGTGGCAGCCCTTGCACCCGCGCGCTGCGTGGAGCTTGTGCGGGAAGGTGACGTTGCCGGCCCTGGTCGCCTCGAACGTGATCGTCTCGGGAGTCTTGGCGGCGGAGGCGGCGCCGGCGAGAGCGACGGCGAAGAGGGCGGTGTAGAGCTTGGTCACGCGGGAGGCTCCTGTAGTCCGGGGCGGTCCAGCCGCGCCCGCACCGTGAGACGCGGCACTCTACCCGATGCCGAGTGATCGGGTGATGGTGCCCGAGCGCGCCGCGGGCTATAAGCGCCCCCATCTTGACTACTTTTGCCGACCTGAAGCTCTCCGAGAAGACGCTCGCCGCCCTCACCCGCATCGGGTTCGAGGCCCCCACGCCCATCCAGGCACAGGCCATCCCACCCGCGCTCGCCGGGAAGGACGTGATCGGCGCCGCCGCCACCGGCACCGGGAAGACCGCCGCGTTCCTGCTGCCCATCATCGAGCGGCTCTCCGCGCGGACGGCGCCCCCCGGCCCTCGCGCGCTCGTCCTCGCCCCGACCCGCGAGCTCGCCCTCCAGATCGACGAGCAGCTCGAGCGCTTCGGCAAGACCCGTCACATCCGCGGCGCCGTCGTCATCGGCGGCGTGGGGATGGGGAACCAGTCCGCGCAGCTCCGGGACCACGAGGTGATCATCGCGACGCCGGGCCGGCTCGTGGACCACCTCCAGAAGGGCTCCGCGAAGCTCGACCGGATCGAGATCCTCGTCCTGGACGAAGCCGACCGGATGCTCGACATGGGGTTCAAGCCCCAGCTCACCAAGATCCTCCAGCGCCTCCCGAAGATGCGGCAGACGCTCCTCTTCTCGGCGACCATCGGCGGCGAGGTGGGCGAGTTCGCCCGCGCGCACCAGCAGGAGCCCGTCCGCGTCGAGGTGGTCCGCTCCGGGACGACCGCCGAGCGGGCCGAGCAGCGGCTCTTCCTCGCCGGCCAGGAGGAGAAGCTCCCGCTCCTGCTCGCGCTCCTGGAGCTGGACGACCTCTCCACCCTCGTCTTCACGCGCACCAAGCGGCGGGCGGACAAGGTCTGGAAGGTGCTCCAGCGCGTCGGCCACAAGGCGGCGCGCATCCACGCCGACCGCTCGCAGGCCCAGCGGCGCATGGCGCTCGACGGCTTCAAGGACGGCAGCTACCGCGTCCTCGTCGCGACCGACATCGCGGCGCGCGGCATCGACGTCGCGGAGATCGGCCACGTCGTGAACTTCGACCTGCCCCACGTCCCCGAGGACTACGTCCACCGGATCGGCCGCACCGCGCGCATGGAGGCCAGCGGGCGCGCCTCCAGCTTCGCGGCGCCGGACGAGCAGGTGCAGCTCCGCGACATCGAGCGGCTCACCCGCAAGCAGATCCCGCGCGCCGAGGTCCCGCGCGACTCGGCGATCTTCCAGTCCGAGCTGAAGCGCGCCGCCGAGGGGCAGGCCCAGCCTGGCGCCAACGCGCAGCCGGCCGGCTTCAACCGGAACCGCCGCCGCGCCGCGGCCCACAACGAGC
>JBAVTL010000498.1:0-10180 GCA_049696175.1 Anaeromyxobacteraceae bacterium | reverse complement strand
GAGGTCGGCGATGGCCGTGCGAGCATCCGCGAGCGTGCTGCGCGCGCGGGCGGCGGCGCCGCGGACGATCGCGATCGACTTCGGCACCTCGCCCCTCCCGAGGTGGGCGTCCAGCGCCTCCAGCTGCAGCGTCAGGCCGACGAGCCCCTGCGCGAGCGTGTCGTGGAGCTCCCGGGCGAGCCGCTGCCGCTCGGCGGCGAGGGTGAGCCGCTCCAGCTCTACCTGGATCCCCGCCGCGGCGGTCTGCGCCCTGGGCGATCGCAGCACCGCGACCGCCTCGGCGAGCAGCATGAGCAGGAACTGGTACATCCACGGATCGCTCCGGCCGACCTCTCCGAAGAGGATGATCAGTGAGAGCTGGAGGGCGAAGTAGATCGCCAGGCGCCCACGCGCGGCAGCGAACCACCGGAAGCTCCAGTGCAAGGCGATCTGCGCGCCCATGGGCGCGGCGAGGCCGGCGAGGAGCGCCGGGGAGGACCACGCGTCCAGCCGGTAGGCGACCCACCAGAAGGCTGTCACGAGGAAGAGCGTTGCCGCCATCCCCAGGACCTTCCACGCCCGAGGATGGGGGCCGTCGGGGCTCGTGACGGGGGAGGGGAGGGGCTCCACGACCCCGGATTCTACAGCCCGGCCGGTCGGTGCCACCCTGTCCTTTCGGACGATGGCCGCGCGTCCCCGCGATCGGGCCGGAGGCACGATGGCGGGCCGGCCGCCGGTCGCAAGCCTGCGCAGCATTCGACTGGAGGCCGACGTGACCGAACGCGATCCGCAGGACCCCGCCATTCCCCCCACCCACTCCGGCTCCCTGGCCGCGGCGATCGCGCTTGGCGTGGCCGCAACGGCCGGCGGGCTGCTCCAACTCGCCGTGCCGCCAGACAGGACGGTGACCGCCGTCTTCGGCGTCTCCGTTGCGGTGATCCACGGCGTCGTCGTCGACGTCCTCCCCGCGCGGTTGCGGCGGGCCTTCACGGACCAGGAAGCGTTCGCGACGATGCTTGGCGCGATCGCGGCGGTCGGAATCCTCGGGACGCTCGTCTTGCAGGGGCAGCCCGCCTCCTTCTACCGGAGCGCGTGGGGCGTGGTCGGCGGCGCGATCGTCGCGCTCCGCGTGGACGACTTGTTCCACAGCCGCTGGTTCGCCGGGATGGCGGGAGTCTTCGGCGGCTCGGTGATCCTCTCGGCGGCGCAGCGCTGGCCGCCCACCCTACGGAACCTCGGTTACCACCTCTCGCACCTGGGGCTGCTCGTCGCGGTGTGCGGAGGCGCAGCCTCCTCGGCGCTCGCGGTGCGCGGGAGGATCGACCTCCGCGCCGGTGAGGCCGCCGGAGCGGTGGAGGTCCGCGGTCCCGACGGCAGCGCTCGGGTCCTGCCGCTCGGGTTCGAGCTGCGGCTCGACCGCTTCGAGGTGGAGCGGTACGGCACGCCCCCCGTGCCCGAGGAGGTGCGCGCGTTCCGTAGCACCGTCAGCGCGCTCGGGCCGTCCGGGGTCCAGGGGGCCGCCCTCGAAGTCAACTCGCCGCTCCGACACGGGGGCTGGACGTTCTACCAGGTGGGCTACGATCCGCGGGACCCGCGCTACTCCGGCATCGAAGCGGTGAGGGATCCGGGCGCCGCCTGGGTCTTCGTGGGTTTCGCGCTGGTCGCGGGCGGTGTGATTCAACTCCTGTACGTGGAGTCTCGGCGCCGCGCGCGGGCCTCCTCCCGCGCCGCCGTCGTCGCCTGACCCCTCACCCCTGGAGCCTCCATGATCCACGACGTCCTCGCCCATCCGCTCTTCGCCGCCACGCTCCTCGCTTACGCGGTCGCGCTCGCCGCCTATGGCGCGGCGCTCCGCTGGCGCCGGCCGGCCACCGCCCGCCTCGCCACCACGTCCATCGGCCTCTCGGCTGCGCTCAACCTCGCGCTCTTCGCGCAGCGCTGGATCGAGGCCGGGCGCCCTCCGCTCAAGACGCTCCACGAGACGCTGATTCTCCTGGCGCTCGCCATCACGCTCGTCCATCTCGCGATCGAGGCGCTCCACGGGACGCGCCTCTTCGGCCCCTTCGCGGCGAGCGGGGCGCTGGGGGCGCTCGTCTACGCCGTCGTCCGCTGGGACACGCAGGTCGTCAGGCTCCCACCGGCCCTCCAGAGCGCATGGTTCGTCCCGCACATCGTCGTCTACTTCGTCGGCTACGGGGCCGCCTTCGTCGCGACGGCCGCATCCGCGCTACAGCTCGCCGCCGCGCGATCCCCGGCCCTCGCGCGCCGCCTCGCGCCGCACCTCGACGCGGCGCCCGAGGCCGTGACCGTCCGCCTGGAGGCGGCGGCGTTCGGCGCCATCCGGTTCGGCTTCGTCCTGCTCACCCTCGGGCTGCTCATGGGGGCCGCCTGGGCGCACGGCGCCTGGGGCGACTACTGGGCTTGGGATCCGAAGGAGACGTGGTCGCTCGTCTCCTGGCTCGTCTACGCCGCCTTCCTGCACCTCCACCGGCTGGAGCGCTGGCGCGGCTCGCGAGGCGCGTGGCTCGCGATCGCCGGCTTCGCAGCCGTCGCCTTCACCTACCTGGGGATCGGGCTCCTCCCATCGGCAAACCAGAGCGCCCACGTCTACTCGGACTGAGACGGTTGCGGCACGAGCGGACGCGGCAGTTGGTTCCTGGCTTCGTGGGCGAGCAGGTCAGCGATGGGCCGAGTAGAACCAACGGCTCGCCGCGTAGGCCAGGAGCAGCAGGGCCCACAGCCCGACCTTGATGCCCGCCCGCGTCAGCAGCTTGCGCCTGCCCGCTTCTTCCTGGGGTCGCCCGGGTGCCGGTCCGGCGGCCGACGAGACGGGACCAGCCGCGGGCCAGGTGGCCGTGTCGCCCGCGGCCGGGCCGGAGGCTGTGCCGGCGGAGGCGTGGAGCGGCGCGCAGTGCGGGGCGGTCTGCAGGAGGAACGCGTGGAGCTGGCCGGATCGGTCGGAATCGCCGGAGCGTTCGGCGCCGATGGCGAGCGCGAACGAGGCGATGAGCTGGAGCGGCGGGAAGCGCGGATCGGCTGCTGCCTCCTCGAGCGCCCGGTGCGTGGAGTTGAGCTCGACGTCCAGCAGGGCCTCGGCGAGCCCGACGCAGGTGGCGTGGTAACGCGCGGTCTGGGCCGCTCCGGGGAGCTTCGCGCTGACCGACGACATCGCCCGCGCCTGTCGCGCCAGCTCTAGCGCGCGCTGCGCGTTCCGCCGGCAGAGCGCCTCCGTCACGGCCTCCGCGCTGAGCCCGATCGCCCGGATCATCGGCGCCTTCGCGCTCCAGTCGACCTCGGCGAGGGCGCTGGCGGCGTCGGCCCCGCGGCCGTACAGGGCGTAGGCCAGCGCCTTCGACTGCGCGACGAGCGCGTCCCCGTCGGGAAGCGTCCGCGTCAACCGCGCCGACCGCTCCAGGACAGCGATGAGCGGCTCCGCCCTCGGCGACTGGAGCGCTCCGAGGTACGCGGTGCGCATCGCGGATCGCTTCACGAGGCCGAAGAGCACGCCGCCCGTGAGCGCGGCGACGGCGAACAAGCCGACGACGATCGGGAGGAACCCGGGTGCGTCGGCGCCCCGAAGGAAGGGGTCGAGCGCCCCGGACCAGACGGCTGCCAGGAGCGCGACCGTCAGGACGATCGAGACGGCGATGGACCATGCCCGGGGGCGTCGCGCCTTACCGATCCTGTCGAGGATCGTGCCGACGAGGTACCAGTGGTTCTCGCGCTTGCTCACGTGCGTCGCCCCTCCCAGGACATGCCGGTGTCCGCAGGATAGACCACCCCAAGAAGAAGCCCCCGCAACCTTTGGGAAAGTTGCGGGGGCCTGGTGTGACCCGTACGGGAATTGAATCAGCGTCTTTTCAACCGATTACGGCACCGGACGCGGCTGTACGGGAGCCGGGACCGAGCGCCACGCTGCTCGACGCGACCGCCGTCGACCACGGCTCGCGTTCAGACGCGGCCGCACGCGCCACGCCAGTCACCAGCGCGATCCCCGCCTTCCTGGAGACGATCGGCCGGCTCGCCGCCGAGGCAACGGCGCGGGGCGAGATCGATCGCGCCATGGAGCTGCTCGCGCAGGCCGCCCGCGTCGCGGCGGCGACCGGCACGACCAGCAACCCCAAGACCACCAAGGAGGACGACCGATGAAGAGCCCGCGCCCGTGGCTGAGCGACTACCTGGACCTCATCACCTGCCCGTACTGTCGTTCCGGGGAGGTGGTTCCGACCAACCAGCACATCGCCAACGTGCACTGGTGCCACTGCCAGGACTGCGCCCGCGAGTTCTTCGTCTCCAAGAAGAAGTGGACCCGCTACCAGCGGCTGGCTGGCATCCACGTCCGGGCAGCGGGGATCCTGATGCCTGCGCATGAACTCGCTGCTCGTCCGGGTTGGCATCGATCAGGCCTTCGGTCACTGAGGTGGCCGAGATCGTCCGCGCTGGCGACGTCCAGCGCGAGCGATGGCGCGAGAATGCTCACACCCGCCGCGCCGACTTCCCCGCGACCGACGTGATCGTTCGCGCGACGCCCGGGCGGAGCGGCCGTCTGCGCCGATGCATCCCGATAGGCGAATTCCGGAATCGGGCGTACCGGGTCCGGCCCGACCTGCTCGCGACGTGGGGAGGGATTTCGGCGAAGGACGGCTTCCTGCAGCGGAGCGCCGTGCCGCCCCGCTTCCTGGAGCCGCGCCGATTCCTCGGCTGGTTCCAGGCGCAGAAGCCGGAGCTGGTCGCGGCGAACAACCCGAGTGATGGTGCGTAGGGACCGACGGGAAAGGGGAGGGGATGACCGACCGCGTCCACATCGTGATGCTGCGCCAACCCGGTTCGTACGTGGGGGAGGCCAGGACGGATCCGTTCTACGAGTTCGGCTGCTTCGGCCTCACCGGCTGCCACAGCACGAACATCATGGGCGACAAGAAGGCGGCCGGCGGGCGGATCGCTTTCGCGCAGGGAGGGCGGGGGGAAGTGCGCCTCGTTCTCCTCACGCCCCCGACAGAATTCGAGGCGGTCGGCGAGCTCAACGTGGCGCGCCTTCGGAGTCCCTGTCCTCTGGGCGGAAGAGCACGTCGTGGCCTGCGAACGCCATCCGGCTACTGTCCGTTCGGTGAGCAGGATCTCGACATAAGCCACTGCCTCGTCGCAGTCGAGCACGTAACCGACCATCCGGTCGCCGACGACCGCAGGTTTCGCAATTACAAGCTCCGTGGGCTTCGGCCACGTTGGCTTCGGTGGGAGGTCGAAGGAATGGCAGCACTACCTTGACCGAGCCGCGGGGCCACGCCCTTGTCCCTGCTGTGGTGCGGCGTTCGACGGCCAGACTCTGCCGGACCATGTCTTGAATTGCAGCGCTCATCCCGAGGCGCAACGGGCGGAGGCGTTCGAGCGCGCAACCACTGGCATCACTGGTGGCGTCGACGCAGGAGTAGGTCCTCTTCTCAACGACCTCGAGCGACTGAGGGAGGCGTTTGCCAAATTCGTCCGCGCGGCCGCAGAGTTCCACGGCTCGCTCGGGTGGGACCACGACCGCTACTACGTACGGAAGAGCGACGAGGAGGAGTTCGTCCCTGCCCTCGCTGAGGCGAGGGCCGAACTCGCGAAGTAGCTCACCCGGCGCCGCTCACCGCCCCCCGCGCCCGAAGAGCCGCCCGTCGAGCAGCACGATCATCGGCCCTCCGATGGTCACCTTCGGGAAGTCGGGGTGCCGGGGATTCAGGACGATGTTCTTCTCGTCGGGCACGAGCACCGACGGGACCAGCAGGGCAGGGGACCGCAGCGACGCGGCCCACTCCCCGCCGATCGCCTGGGTCTCGGAGCGGTAGCGACGCTCGCGCCAATGCGGCGGCAACGTGGCCTCGTCCAGCGTCTCGATGAGTGAGTCCGGCACGTCGATCACGAACCCGTGGTGGGACGGGGGCGCGTGGCGGAAGTCGAGGTGGACCAGCACCTCGAGCGTCGCGAGCGCGAGGGACTGGCTGGCGTAGACGACGGCGACGCCTGGCGGGTGCCAGCGGCCCGGGTACAGGCGGGCCCCCTCGCCGTCGAAGGCGCGTGCCGGCTCCGGAAGGCGACTGAGCCGGAAGAAGCGCATCAGTCGTAGACGTTGAACTCGATGCGGCCCAAGACCTGGATGACCTGTTCGGCGCCGAGATCGGTGTCGAGCAGGCTGAGCGGGCGCTCCCCGTCGAGCGCGCGACTGGGGCTGCCCAGCCAGTCGAGCGCCGTGGGAAGGTCGCCGAGGACCGTCTGGGCGCGAGCGACGACACGGACGACCCGCAGGACCCGCTCCGACTCGACGAGGCTGAGCCGGCTCTCCTTGCGGCGCCGGAGCGTCCGGGCGCTGAGGTGGAGCGTCTTCTCGACGGCCGTCCAGGACAGGGTGAGGGCCTCCGCAGCGGACTCGAGGGCCTTGAAGGGGAGTCCCTCGCGCAGGAGCGCGATGTAGTCGTGCTCGTCGCGGGGAAGGGAGCCGAGCGCCTTCTTGCCGCCCAGCAGGGCCAGGACGTTCTCGGCCTCGGTCTGCTGCGGTGAGCGCGCGCGAAGCATATGGCCGATGATAGTGGGACAGGTGTCCGTCTTCAAGATGAGGCGGTCACACCCGGAAAGAAGAAGCCCCCGTTAGTCGATCCCGGCCTCCTCCGGGACCTTCGGCCGGAGGAGGGGGAGACGGGGACGAGGCTGCGGAGCCACCCGAGAACCAGTAAGATGACCGGCGTGAACAGGGCGCTCAAGGCACACGTGAAGGGCGGCCGTCTCCTGCTCGACGAGCCCACCGATCTGCCCGATGGGGCGGAGGTGGAGTTGACCCTCGTGGAGGACGAGTTCGATCCCGAGGAGCGGGCTCGCCTGGATGCGGCGCTGGACGCCGGCATCGCAGCGGCGCGCAGGGGCGATGTCGTTGATGGCGAGGTTGTCGTCCGCGAGCTGCTGGGCCAGCGGTGAAGACCCGGTTCGCTGGCCCCGCACGCCAGCAAGCTCAACGAATCGATCGCTGGTGGCGGACGAACCGACCGGCCGCGAAGGATCTCTTCGCCCTCGAGCTGGCTGACGCGAGAGCGCGGATCGCGGCGACGCCCGACGTAGGGAGTCCGTTCAGCGAGCGGCAGGGGCTGGTCGTCCGAAGGGTCCTGCTTTCCAAGACGAGCCACCACGTCTACTACGAGATCGACCGAGAGAACGACATGGCGACCATCATCGCCGTGTGGGGCACGCCGCGCGGGCAGGGCCCGAAGCTGTAGTCCCCTCCCGTAGAGCCAGCCCACCACTTCCTCCCGCTCTTCGGGGCGGTGAACCGGATCACCCACCCGAAGCCGTCGCAGGCCTCCGCCGGGTCCGGAAAGAAGAAGCCCCCGTCACCTTGCGATGACGGGGGCCTGGTGTGACCCGTACGGGAATTGAACCCATGTTTTCGACGTGAGAGGCCGACGTCCTAACCGCTAGACTAACGGGCCGCGAAAATCGTTACGCGTTCCGCCCCGGAGAGTCCCGGGAGGCCGCCTCGAGAGGCGGTCCGCAACCGTTTTCCGGTAGCGGAGGCGCTAAGAACCACGCCGACGGGGGCGCTGTCAAGGCCGTATCTAGCCGGAATTTCCCGGACGCGTGAACCCCCCGGGCGGGCAGCTCTTTCGCGAGCCGTCCCGCGATGTTGCGCGCTCACGAAGGGCGCGGTAACACGGCCAACGCATGAGCGACGCGCCCCGTTCGTCCAACTTCCTCACCGACGTCATCGACGCCGATCTCGCCGCCGGCCGCAACGGCGGCCGGGTCGTGACCCGGTTCCCGCCCGAGCCGAACGGCTACCTCCACATCGGCCACGCGAAGTCGATCCTCCTGAACTTCGGCCTCGCCGCCCGCTACGGCGGCCGCGCGCACATGCGCTTCGACGACACCAACCCGACGAAGGAGGAGACGGAGTACGTCGAGTCGATCCAGGCCGACGTGCGCTGGCTCGGCTGCGACTGGGGCGAGCACCTCCACTTCGCCTCCGACTACTTCCCGCGGATGTACGAGTGCGCCGAGCGGCTCGTCCGCGAGGGGAAGGCCTACGTCGACAGCCAGACGGTCGAGGCGATCCGCGAGCAGCGCGGCAGCTTCGAGAGCCCCGGCGTGAACGGCCCGCACCGCGACCGGTCGCCCGCCGAGAACCTCGACCTCCTCCGGCGCATGAAGGCGGGGGAGTTCGCCGACGGCGCCTGCGTGCTCCGCGCGAAGATCGACATGAGCCACCCGAACGTGCTCATGCGCGACCCGCTCCTCTACCGGATCCGGAAGGCCCACCATCACCGGACCGGCGACGCGTGGTGCATCTACCCGATGTACGACTTCGCGCACCCGCTCGAGGACGCGATCGAGGGGATCACCCACTCCATCTGCACGCTGGAGTTCGAGTCGAACCGCGAGCTCTACGACTGGGTGATCGAGAGCACCGGCCCGTGGGATCCGCGCCCGCGTCAGTACGAGTTCGCGCGGCTCGCCCTCGGCTACACCGTGATGTCGAAGCGGAAGCTGCTCCAGCTCGTCAACGAGCGGCGCGTCTCAGGCTGGGACGACCCGCGCATGCCCACGATCGCCGGGCTGCGGCGGCGGGGCGTGACGCCGGAGGCGCTGCGCGCCTTCGCGGAGCTGATCGGCGTCGCGAAGAACAACAGCGTGGTGGACATCGGCAAGTTCGAGTTCGCGGTCCGCGGGGACCTCGAGGCCCGCTGCCCGCGCGCGCTCGCCGTGATCGATCCCCTGCCGGTCACGCTGACCGACTGGCCAGCGGAGAGGCAGGTCGAGCTGGACGTGCCCTGGTGGCCCGCCGAGCCTTCGCGCGGGGGGCGCAAGGTCCCGCTCGGCCGGGAGCTGCTCATCGAGCGGGAGGACTTCTCGCTCGAGCCCCCCGCCGACTGGAAGCGGCTCGCCCCCGGGCGCGAGGTGCGGCTCGCCGGCGGCTGCGTGATCCGCTGCGACGAGGTGCTCCGCGGCGCGGACGGCGCGGTGACCGGCCTGCGCTGCTCGCACGATCCGGCGTCGCTCGGCGACGCCTCGGGAGATCGGAAGCGCGTCTCCGGCACGCTCAACTGGGTCGAGGCGAGCCGCTCGGTCGCGTGCGAAGTCCGGCTCTACGATCGGCTCTTCTCGGTCGAGCAGCCCGACGCGGTCGAGAGCTTCCTCGACGTGCTCAACCCCGGGTCGCTGGTGGAGGCGAAGGGGGCCCGCGTCGAGGCGGCGCTCGCGACGGCCGCCCCCGGCGACCGGTACCAGTTCCTGAGGCAGGGCTACTTCTTCGCCGACCCGATCGACTCGAGGCCGGGGCACCCGGTCTGGAACCGGACCATCGGCCTGAAGGACACGTGGGGCGCGAAGGCGCAGGGGAAGGGCGAGCCTCGGCCGCGCGCCGCGAAGAAGGAGCCGCCCGCCGCCGTGTCCTCGGCTCCGAAGAGGGGGAAGGCCGACCTCCGCGCGGAGCAGCGCGCCGCGACGCCTGCGCTCGCCGCCGCCTTCGACCGGCTCCAGAAGGAGCGGGGGCTCCCGGCCGAACAGGCCGACCTGCTCTCGGCCGACGCGCCGACCGTCGCCTACTTCGAGGCGGCCGTCGCCGTTCACCCCAACGCCGCGTCGATCGCGCGCTGGCTGCTCAACGAGCTCTCCGGCCTCTCGGGCGAGCGGCCGCTCGACGCGCTGCCGCTTGGCGCGGCCGCCTTCGGCCGCTTCGTGGCGCTCGTGGACGCCGGCCTGACGACGCCCGCGGCGGCGAAGACGCTCCTCGCCGACCTGGTCGCGAACGGCGGTGAGCCGGAGGCGCGGCTGACCGCGCTCGGCCTCGAGAAGGTCGAGGACGCAGGGGCGGTCGCCGCCGCCGTGGAGCGCGCCCTCGCCGCGCAGGCGGCGGAGGTGGCCCGCTACCGCGCGGGGGAGAAGAAGCTCTTCGGCCTCCTCGTCGGCGCAGCCATGCGCGAGGCTAAAGGTGCCGACGCGGGGCTCGTGAGGAAGATCCTGACGGAGAAGCTGGGATGACGCGCGGCTGAGCGGGCGCTCCGCTGGATCGCCGCTCCCAGCCACCCCCTCACCCAGCCTCTCCCCCAACGGGTTGCTGACCATTCATCACTTCGTCGGAATTCGGGAGAGGTAACGGGAGGTTCGCGCGGCGCGGTTGGGTACGGCGCGGTAGGGTGCCGTCGCGCGGTGCGTATCCCCGCGGCCGAACGTTCCCGAGTCA
>JBAVTL010000497.1:0-4893 GCA_049696175.1 Anaeromyxobacteraceae bacterium | reverse complement strand
GGCTCACGGGCGCTAGTCGGTCGCGTCGGGCAGCTGCGCGCGCCCCTCCCGCGCGCGGCGTGCGTCGCGGAGCTTGTGCCAGACGAACCAGGCGGCGGCCACCGCGATGGCCAGCCCGATGGCGGCGTCGAAGCGGTGGAAGGCCGCCTTGAGGCGCGGATCCTTGTTCCAGCTCTCGCCCAGCTTCATCCCGACCCAGGCGAGCGCCAGGCACCACGGGTAGCTCCCGACGAACGTGAAGGCGATGAACCTTCCCATCGGCATGCGGGAGACGCCCGCAGGGAACGCGATGAACGTCCGGATCACGGGGAGCAGGCGGGCGCCCAGGACGACCCACTGGCCCCAGCGGGTGAACAGGCGATCGGCGAGGTCGAGCTCGTGGTGCGAGATGAGGACGTAGCGCCCGTACCTCTCGATGAGCGGACGCCCGCCGAACTTGCCGAGGTAGTAGGCGGGGATCGACCCCGCGACGCAGCCGATCGCCCCCGCGAGCGCCGCCCCGTGGAGCGTGAACTGCCCCTTGAACACGAGGAAGCCGGCGAACGGCATGATGATCTCGGAGGGGAGCGGGATGCAGGCGCTCTCGATCCCCATCAGGAGGACGATGCCGCCGTACCCCATCGACGAGATGACGCCCGTGGTGAAGACCGCGAGCACTTCGATGATTCGTCCGATCATTTGGCCCCGTAATAGACAGCGTCGTAAGGACAGGAGCAATCGTCAGAGGGCGGCTCCGGGTAGAACGCCCGCCCGCCGCGGGGACCGCGCAGCCAGGTCCCGCCCGGCTCGCGCGACTCGACGTAGTCGGGCGCCAGCGCGATCTTCCCCTCGCCGCCTGGCAGGTCGACCGCCAGGTGCGGGATGGCGAGGCCGCTCGTGCGCCCGCGCATCGCCGCGAGGATCTCGACGCCGGCGCGGAGCGGCGTGCGGAGGTGGCCCGTGCCGCCGGCGAGGTCTCCCTGGTGCAGGTAGTAGGGGCGCACGCGCGCCTCGAGGAGCCGCTCGTTCAGGTCCACGAGGACGCGCGCGGAGGAGTTGATGCCGCGCAGCAGCACCGACTGGTTCTCGACCGGCACCCCGTGATCCACGAGCCGCTCGCAGCCCGCCCGGGCGTCGGCGGTCAGCTCCTTCGGGTGGTTGAAGTGGGTGACGACGTAGAGCGGCGCGAACCGGCGCAGGAGCCGCGCCAGCGGCTCGGTCAGGCGCATCGGGTTGGTGACCGGCGCGCGCGTGGCGAGCCGGACGATCCGGACGTGGGGCACGGCCCGGACGGCGGCGAGGATCTCCTCGAGCCGCTCGTCCGAGAGGGTCAGCGGATCCCCTCCGGACACGATCACCTCGCGCACGCCGGCGTGCGCGCGGAGCCACGCGGTGGCCTCGGACAGCGCCGCGCGATCCAGCCCGTTCCCGTCGCCGCCGGTGATCCGGCGGCGCGTGCAGTGGCGGCAGTACGCGGCGCAGCGATCCGTGGCGAGGAGGAGCGCTCGATCCGGGTACTTCTGGACGAGCGCCCGCACCGGCCGGTGCGGCTCCTCGCCGGTCGGGTCGCGCAGGTCCCCCGGTCCCTCCACCGCCTCGGCAGGGAGCGGGACGATCTGGCGCCGGACGGGGCACTGCGCGTGCTCTGGATCCGCGAGCGCCGCGTAGTAAGGAGTGGCGCCGGTGCGGAAGCGCCCCGACGCGCAGGCGAACCCCTCCCGCTCCTCCTGGGTCAGCCGGAGGATGCGGGCGAAGTCGTCCACGGTCGCCAGCGCGGCGCGCTGCTGCCAGCGCCAGTCGCGCCAGTCCTCCTCGGCAACGCCGGGAAATAGATCCTTCCACGCCATTCGAGCCCTGCTCCCTCACCCCGTCCCTCTCCCTCGATGAGGGAGAGGGGGAAGGGCGATTGCTACGGCGCGACCGCGACCGCGTCGATCTCGACGCGCGCTCCGCGCGGCAGCGCGGCGACCTGCACGGTCGCGCGCGCCGGCGGCGCCCCGCGGAAGTAGGATCCGTAGACCTCGTTCACCTTCGCGAAGTCGGCGAGGTCCACGAGGTAGATGGTCGCGCGGACGACGGCGTCGAAGGTGACGCCAGCGGCGCCGAGCACCGCGCCGAGGTTCTCCATCACGCGGCGCGTCTGCACCCCGGCGTCGCCGGCGACCAGCTCACCCGTGGCCGGGTCGAGGGGGATCTGGCCCGAGAGCCAGAGGGTGCGGCCGGACGAGGACGCGATCCCCTGGCTGTAGGGACCGATGGCCTTCGGGGCGCCTGGGGACGTGAGGACGGTCTTCATGGGGCGCACTCTACACGCGCTCGACCGACTGGACACCCTCCACCCGCTCGATGGACTTCATCACGTCCTTGAGCTGCTTCAGGTCCCCCACCGTCACCTCGAACTCGTTCTCCGCGCGCCCGGGCCCGATGGTCCGGCACACCGCCTGGATGATGCTGACCCCCGCGCCGCTGATCACGTTCGAGATGGCGGCCAGCACCCCGGCCCGATCGTCGGTGACGACCCTCAGCGACGCGGGGCGGCGTACGTCCGGGCGCGCGTCCCACGAGACGTCCACGCGCCGCTCGCGATCGAGCCCCATCACCTTGTCGCAGGCGGCGGTGTGGACGGTGACGCCCCGCCCCCGCGTGATGAAGCCGACGATGGGATCGCCCGGGACGGGGTTGCAGCAGCGACCGAAGCGGACGAGGACGTCCTCGATCCCGCTGATCCGGACCCCCTCCGCGGAGCGGCCCGCCACCTTCTTGAAGAGCGCGGTGAGCGGACCGGCCGGCGCCGGCTCCGCGTGTGGCTCCGCGAGCTTCTCGGGCGGCACCAGCTGCTGGAGCAGCTGCGACACGGCCACCTTGCCGAAGCCGACCGCGGCGACGAGGTCGTCGCCGATCCGGTAGCCGAGCGCGCGGGCAGCCTTCTCGAGCTCGCCGTGCTTCTCGAGCTTGTTGTACGTGAGGCCGAACCGGCGCAGCTCCTTCTCGGCGATCTCGCGGCCGATCTCCAGCGAGCGCAGGTGCTCCTCCTGGCGGAGGAAGGTCCTGATCCGCGCCTGCGCGCGGCTCGTCTTCACGAAGGAGAGCCAGTCCTTCGACGGGTGCGAGTGGGGCGACGTCATGATCTCGACGGTGTCGCCGTTCTTCAGCTGGTACCTGAGCGGCACCAGCTTCCCGTTCACCTTCGCGCCGACGCAGTGCTGGCCGATCTCGGAGTGGACCTGGTACGCGAAGTCGATCGGGGTCGAGCCGCGCGGCAGGCTGCGGAGGTCCCCCTTCGGCGTGAAGACGAAGGTCTCCTCGCTGAAGAGGTCGACCTTCACCGTCTCCAGGAACTCGCGCGGATCCGACAGCTCGCGCTGCCACTCCACGAGCCGGCGCAGCCAGCCGAACTGCTTCGCGTCCTGGGCCGAGAGCTCGCGCCCCTTCCCCTCCCCCTTGCCGCGCTCCTTGTAGGCCCAGTGCGCGGCGACGCCCTTCTCGGCCACCGCGTGCATCTCGCGCGTCCGGATCTGGACCTCGATCCGCTCACCGTGGGGGCCGATGACCGTCGTGTGGAGCGACTGGTAGCCGTTGGGCTTGGGGATCGCGACGTAGTCCTTGAACTTCCCCGGCACCGGCTTCCAGAGGGCGTGGACGAGCCCGAGCGACTCGTAGCACTGCGCCACGTCGTCGACGAGGACGCGGAAGGCGATCAGGTCGTAGACCTCGTCGAAGGCCAGCTCCTGCTCCCGCATCTTCTTCGCGAGCGAGTAGACGTGCTTGATGCGGCCGTAGATGTCGGCGTTGATCCCCGCCTCGACGAGCCGGGCGCGGATCAGGTCGACCACCTCCTGGATGAACCGCTCACGCTCCTTCACCCGCGACTGGATCCGCGTGCTGAGCGCGGCGTGCTCGCCCGGGTCCAGGTACTTGAAGGAGAGATCCTCGAGCTCGCTCCTCAGCCAGCCGATGCCGAGCCGGTTGGCCAGCGGCGCGTAGATGTCCATCGTCTCGCGCGCGATCCGCTCCTGCTTCTCCGGCTTCATGTGATCGAGCGTCCGCATGTTGTGGACGCGGTCAGCGAGCTTCACGAGGAGCACGCGGATGTCCTTCGACATCGCGACGACCATCTTCCGGAAGTTCTCGGCCTGCTTGTCCTCCTGCGTGTTGGCCGGCGAGAACTGCGAGAGCTTGGTGACGCCGTCCACGAGGTCCGCGATCTCGCCGCCGAACAGCTCGGCGATCTCCTCCTTCGTGGCGAGGGTGTCCTCGATGGTGTCGTGGAGCAGCCCCGTGACGATCGACGCCTCGTCGAGACGCATGTCGGCCAGGAGCCCCGCGACCTCCATCGGGTGGATGAGGTACGGCTCGCCCGACTTCCGCACCTGGCCCTGATGGACCTTGGCGGAGTAGACGTACGCCTTCTTGATGAGGTCGAGGTCGGGTTCGGGGTGGTAGGCCGAGACCCGGTCGAGGATGTCGTTCAAGCGCAGCAAGCTAGACAAAAAGGGTAGCTTCATGCGGCGCACTGCCGCAAGCTGTGATCCCTCTTTTCGTGTCCCAGGCCCGGCCAACGCGCAGCTGCCCGCCCCGCCTCCGCCCGCGGACTGGCGCCATTTTCGGTTTAGGATGCATACGGTCCGCGGCCGCCGCAAGCAGGTGCGCGGCGGGCCGCTGAAGGAGAACTCACTTGCTCAAGTGCAAGCGCTGCGGTGGTTCGCTCGATCTGACGATGTCCGCCTGCCCGTCCTGCGGTACCGCGGTGGAGCTGGGGCGCCTCACCGGCATCCTCGGGATCGTCTGCCGCGCGTGCGACGCCTACAACGAGCCCGGCGCGAAGACCTGCTCGTCCTGCGGAGCCTCCATCGGCTCGGCGGCCGCTGCGCCGGAGCCGAAGGCGGAGCCGGCGGTCGCCCCAGCCCCACCCGC
>JBAVTL010000496.1:0-3017 GCA_049696175.1 Anaeromyxobacteraceae bacterium | reverse complement strand
GCGCCATGACCGCACGCCGTCGCGAGGAGGGCGGCGGCGAGCGCTCCGGCCTGTCGGGCGCTCCGCATGCGGCTAGAAGGAATCGCCGATCTCCCGGGTGAGGCGCAGGAACACGAGGTTGGTGGTCACGCTGCCCGTCGGGTAGTCGTAGGTCGTCAGCCGCTCGTCGAGCGCCACGCGAAACGCGGCGAAGGCGTACTCGAGGGAGGCGTCGAGCCCCTTCTGGATGATGGCTGGCTGGCCGGGCGCGTCGCTGGCGCCGAAGCGAAGTCCCGCGGACGCGGTCACGCCGAAGGAGGTGGACCTCGACGCGGAGACGTTGGCGAAGAGGGTGTGGGTGTTGAACGGCGCGGGGAGGAGCAGCCCGTCGCCGACGAACTTGTCGCCCGGGTTTCCGGTGATCCCGCTCCCGAAGGAGAACGAGGCGAAGAGCCGGGTCCGATCCACCGCGTAGCTCCCCGTCGCGAAGACGTTGCGGCTGGCGAAGTCTCCGTACAGGGGCGACCAGGTCCGGTTCGCCTCCAGCCGGAGCTGGGCGGAGAGGATTCCGGCTCCGGCCGCGCCCTCGCCGGCGGCGGTCACCGCCTGGTGGAACGACCAGCCCTGGATGCCACCCAAGTCATTGCCGTAGGCGGCCTCGTAGCGGCCGGTCGCCATCATGCCCCAGAGCGGGCGGTTCGCGAGGAGCGAGCCGTTTGCCCCGTAGCCGAAGCGGCTGTCTCCGGCCTCGTTCTGCAGCAGGGACAGCGACGGGCCGGCCTGCACGTCGTACGCGACCTGGCCCGACTTGCGTGCCCAGCGTCCCAGGAACCCCGCCGTCTCACCGGAGCTCCGGGTGGTGGCGGATCCGAGCGTCTGGTCCACCAGCGCGACGTTCGCGGTGGCGCGCCCCGAGTAATCGGTGTCGTCGAGGCGGAACTCGTTCCAGTACTCCAGGCGCTGGCTCGTCGCCGCCCTGCGAAGGATGGCGGCCGCCGCCGAGCTCGACCGCGAGTAGATGTACCTGCCGCCCTGCTCCTCGCGAGGCGCCGTGACGTTCCGGAGGCCCGCCTGGAGCGTGTGCGACTCGGCTGCGAGCGCGGCGTCGAAGCTCTCGGTTGGCGTCCGCTGGTAGTACTGGTCGGAGAGGCCGAAGGTCATCTGGCGGCTGAGCTGCGCGCTGCCTTCGACCCGCACCGTGTTCACCTGGTAGGCGTCGGCGTCCCAGGATCCGTCGCTCCATTCGCCCCGGTAATCGGCGGTGAGGTTGAAGGCCGGCGAGTGGTGGCTGACCGCCGTGTCGAGCCGGTGAAGGGTCCGGTCGTGAACCCCGAGGCCGGGGAGCTCGTCGGCCGCCAGGTCCCAGGAATAGCCGAGCCTCAAGCCCGGACGCGCGGGAAGCTGCAGCGTCGCGCTGACCGCCCCCGCGTCGCTGGTGCGGCTTCCGAACCACGCCCCGTGGGGGCCGGAGAGTTCGGAGACCACGCGCTGCGCGTTGGCGTTGACGGTGAACGGGCTCCCCGGGCGATCGTAGAGCGCACCGGCCAGCGAGTAGGTGTACGTATCCGTCCGCTGCAGGCGCGCTCCATCAGCCGACCGATCGTACAGCCGGAAGTTGGCCCCTCCGCGAATCCAGGCGATCTGCGGATCGAAGACGAAGGTCCGGAAGCGCAGTCCCAGGTCGAGGTCCAGGATGTTGCTGACGTCGTGCTCGAGGTCGCGCCAGTCGTCCTGACGCGTCCAGGAGAAGCCGAGTCTCCCCCCCCACTCGAAGGCGGGGGCGGCCACGGGCAGGCAGAGCGCGGCCAGGATGACGAGGGCCTTCATCGGGTTTCCCGTCCTCACTTGGCGGCCCCTCCGCCGATCACCGTGATCGGCACGTCCACGACGTACTCGCCTTCGGCCGACGGGAACTGCCACGTCTTGGCGGCCTCGGTGAGGCAGCTCTCCAACTCGGGCCCGGCGAGGTCGCCGTCGCTCGTCTTCACGACGACCACCTTGCCGTTGGCCGCGACGGTGAGCTTCAGCACCCCCTCTGCGCGGGTGAGGTTCTTCCTCTGGATCTGCTCACCCACGCAGGTCTCGATGGCCGGCTGGGCCCGGAGGACCGCGTCGCGGATCTGACGCTTCCCGGTCTCGCCGGAGACGAGTGACTGGACGGCGCCCTGGCCGGTCGGCTGGGCCCCGGTGGGGGCCGCAGGCTGGCTGGGCTTAGCCCCGGTCTCGCGGAGCGCAGAGACCACCACGTCCACGCCGGTCGCGCCGGGGCGGGTGGTGACGCGGGTGACGATCCGCTTCGCATCGACGGGGCCGGCGGCCACGGCGCGCTTCTTGATGTCGTCGGCACGCCGCTGCGCCTCGGCCAGGAGGGCGGGGCTCTTCGCGCGGGCCCAGACCAGCAGCTCGCAGTTCTCGCGGGCGGCCAGCTTGGCGATGTTCTCGATCGACTCGCGGTCGAGCTCGGAGAGCTCGCTCGTGGTCGTCGGGAAGGCGACCACCGTCGCGGCGGCGACCGCCTTCTCGACGGCGACGCCGGACGCCTGGGCTGCGGCTGCTCCCGTGGTGGGTGCGGTGCCTGGCGCCTGCTCCTTCATGATGGCGGTCGGGGCCTTCACCACCATGACGAAGACGGCCTTCTCCTTGGCGGCCTTGGTGTCGGCCCCCGCGGCAGTGGGCGCTCCCGCCTTCGGCCCTTCACCGGTCTTCTTCTGCTCGCCGGTGCGGCGTTCCAGGAGCTCTAGCCGCTCGGCGCGGGCGTCGAGCCTGCGGCTCCAGGCGTCGAGCCGCTCGGCGCGGGTGCGAACCTGACGCTCGCCGGCGTCGATCCGCTCGCCCATGGCGAGGAGGCGGACCTCTATGGCGGCCATCTGGCGCTGGCGGGCGGAGAGGGCCTGACGGCGGGCGTCGAGCTGGCTCACGCGGTCCTTCGCGCGCTTCCACTCGTCGCCGAGCCGGTCTGCGTCGGCGCGCTCGAGCTTCTCGCGCCCGGCGGCGTCGCGCTCGCGCCCTGCGCTGGCGTCGAGCGAGGGCTGGAACCC
>JBAVTL010000495.1:0-7966 GCA_049696175.1 Anaeromyxobacteraceae bacterium | reverse complement strand
AGGCCGATCGGCCTGCGCGAGCAGCTCGAGATCGGCACGCTCTTCCTGGCGGGCGCGCACGCCGCGCTGCAGACCGCGTCGGGCGGCGCGCTGGAGTCTCCGCTGCAGCCGCTCGTCTACCTCCTGATGGCCTTCGTCGTCGCCTTCCTCGAGCGGCCGGCAGGGATCGCGATCGCGGCCGTCGCGGTGGCGATGGAGCTCGGTCTCTGGAAGGCGCGCGGGGCGAGCGACGCGGAGCTCCCTGGCGCGCTCGTCCACTCGGGCTTCCTCGTCCTCTTCGGCCTGCTCTACCACGCGGTGCTGGCGCTCCAGATCTCGGCGAGCCGGCGCGCCGAGCGCGAGGCGATCGAGCGCCGGCTCGCGGAGATCGACAGCCGCGCCCGCGAGTTCAGGCTCCTCCAGCCGGGGGGCGGCGACGTCCCCGCGGCGGAGCTGCAGCGGCGCCTGACGGAGTCTGCCGTGGTGGAGATCGAGGCGGCCGTCCGCGGAGCCCTCGAGATCGCCGAGGTCGCGCTGCGGACGCACACCTGCGCCGTCTTCCTGCTGAGCGACGACGACCGCCTGCTGACGCTGCGTGAGTGCCGCTCGCGCAGCGACGCCGTGAGCCACGAGCCCATCCCGGCCGGCGAGGGGGCACTCGGTGGCGCCGTCCGCCGCGCCGCGCCGGTGCGTCTCTCCGGGGACGTGAAGGCGGTGACCTACTACGCGGACGGGACGCGCCCCCGCGCCCTGCTCGCAGTCCCGCTCGTGGAGCGCCGCGGCAACCACGTCCGCGGCGTCATCGTGGCGGACCGGCTCGAGGCGGCGCCGTTCGGAGAGGAGGACGAGCGGCTGCTCGTGACCCTCTCGGGCGAGATCCTGCGCGCCATCGCCGCCGAGCGGCTGCTGGCCGACATGAAGCACTCCCGGGACGAGAAGGAGCGCTTCTACGAGGCGATCCGCCGGCTCAACCAGACCTCGAAGCTCCGCGACGTCTTCGACGTGGCGCTCGAGGTGGTGCGCGGGATGCTCCCCATGAACTTCGGCGCCGTGACGCTCCGCGAGACGGAGGGGGCACGCGCCCACCACCGGATCGTCAGGGCCACGTACGGCGAGGACGGGGCAGGGGCGGGCCCGGCGCTGGAGGGGAGCCGTTACCCGGACAACACCGGGCTCGTCGCCTCGGCGACGCGGCTCGGCGCGAGCCTGCCGGGGACGGAGCTCGACGTCGGCAAGACCGTGGTCTTCGACGACGCCACGCGCCTGAAGGGCGTGAGCTCGCTGCGCGTCATCCCGCTCAAGGCGGGCGACGACGTCTACGGGACGCTCGTGCTGGGGTCGGGGCGGAAGCACGTCTTCTCCCCCGACCTCGCGAACCAGCTCGAGGTGGTCGCCATGCAGGTGGGGGAGTCGATCGGCAGGGCGCGCCTCTTCGAGCAGACCGAGCGGCTGGCGACCACCGACGGGCTCACGGGCCTGCTCAACCACCGGACGTTCCAGGAGCGCATCGACGCCCAGCTCCGCCAGTCCGAGCGGTACGGCAAGCGCGTCTCGCTGATCATCTGCGACATCGACCACTTCAAGTCGGTGAACGACACCTACGGGCACCCCGTGGGCGACGTCGTGCTCAAGGGGGTGGCGGCCACGATCGCGAAGGAGGCGCGGACCACCGACATCGTCGCGCGCTACGGAGGCGAGGAGTTCGCGGTCGTCATGCCCGAGACCGACACCGCCGGCGCGATGGTCATCGCGGAGCGGATCCGGGAACGGATCGGTAAGCGGGTCTTCGAGACGGAGCAGGGCTCGCTGAGCGTCACGATGTCGCTCGGCGTCGCCACGTTCCCGGAGGACGCGGCGAAGAAGGCCGAGCTCGTCGAGCGGGCCGACGCGTGCCTCTACCACGCGAAGCGGCACGGCCGGAATCAGTGCGTGGCGGCGGCGGTGCTTCGCGGCCCCCGCAAGGCCGCCAACTCCTGAGCTTCTTGCTAGTATCCGGTGGACGCCGCTCCCGGCGTCCACCACGGCGAGGCGGCGGCGTGAAGAAGAACTTCGTACTCGACACCAACGTCCTCCTCCACGATCCGAAGTCGCTCTTCGGCTTCGACGACAACGACGTCGTCGTCCCCATCTACGTCATCGAGGAGATCGACAACTTCAAGCGCGACCTCTCCACCCTGGGGCGCAACGCGCGCCAGGTCTCCCGGTACCTCGACGAGTTCCGGCAGAAGGGGAAGCTCAACGACGGGGTCGTGCTCGGCGACGGCAAGGGGAAGATCCGCGTCCTCATGGCAGAGCGGCACGTCCCGGGGCTCCAGGACAGCAAGACGACCGACGACAAGATCCTCGCGGTCGCGCTCTGGCTCCAGGACGCCGAGAAGGGGAAGCCGACCATCTTCCTCACGAAGGACACCAACCTCCGCATCCGCGCGGACGCGCTGGGGCTCCACTCCGACGACTACGACGTCGAGGGCGTGGCCATCGACGAGGTCTGGAGCGGCGTCGCCGAGGTGGACGTCGAGCCCGAGCTCGTGGACGAGTTCTACGCGCAGGGGGCGATCCCCTGCCCAGAGGGGATCGAGCCGCCTCCTCCCAACGCCTTCGTGCTGATCCGGGACAAGGCCAACCCGCAGCACTCGGCGGTGGGCAAGTACAGCGGCTCCCGCCAGGCCTTCGTCCAGCTCATCAAGTCG
Source organism: Anaeromyxobacteraceae bacterium (assembly GCA_049696175.1). Taxonomy (GTDB): domain Bacteria; phylum Myxococcota; class Myxococcia; order Myxococcales; family Anaeromyxobacteraceae; genus DATIVK01. The sequence continues at coordinate 5,297 of JBAVTL010000495.1, read as the reverse complement.
CCCAAGGAGGGGGTCTGGGGCATCCGCGCGCGCAACAAGGAGCAGACCTTCGCGCTGGATCTCCTGCTGAACGACGAGGTCCGGCTGGTGACGATGGTGGGCAAGGCCGGCACCGGCAAGACGCTGCTCGCCATCGCTGCAGGGCTCCAGAAGACGATGGAGGAGGGGGTCTACCAGAAGCTGCTGGTCTCGCGCCCCATCTTCCCCCTCGGCAAGGACCTCGGCTACCTGCCCGGGGACGTCGAGGAGAAGCTCAACCCCTGGATGCAGCCGATCTTCGACAACGTCGAGTACCTGATGAACCTCTCGCGCTCCGAGAAGAAGCAGGGGCGCGGCTATCACGAGCTGCTGGACCTCGGGATCCTCGAGATCGAGCCGCTCACCTACATCCGCGGCCGGTCGATCCCGAACCAGTTCATCATCGTCGACGAGGCCCAGAACCTCACGCCGCACGAGGTGAAGACGATCATCACGCGGGTCGGCGACGGGACCAAGATCGTGCTGACGGGCGACCCGTACCAGATCGACAACCCCTACGTCGATCAGACGAACAACGGGCTCATCCACGTCGTGAACCGCTTCAAGAACGAGCGGCTCGCCGGCCACATCACCCTCGGCAAGGGGGAGCGCAGCCCGCTGGCGGAGCTCGCTGCGAACCTGCTGTGACCGAGGGCGCGGGCGGACCGCCGGGGTTCTCGTACCCCGCGGAGTACACCGTCAAGATCATGGGGCTCGCCGCGGACGACTTCCCCGAGCACGCGCGGAGGGTGGTCGCGAGCGTCGTCGCCAACGCCCCGTCGGAGCAGGTGGCCGTGCGCGCCAGCGCCGGCGGCAAGTACCTGTCGGTCTCGGTCACGGTGGTGCTCCGCTCCGAGGAGGAGCGGGTGGCGGTCTACGTCGCGCTCAAGAACGACGAGCGCGTCGTCTACGCGATCTGACGGGGCGTGCCGCCCCGCCCCGCCGGCAGAGCCGTCGGGGCCCCACCCCTGGCTTCGCGGGGCCCTGCTCGCTCTCGCTCCGCTCGGCTCGCGTCCCGCGGGAGGGCTTCGCCCTCTCCGGCTATGCGCCGGAGAAATCCACGACCTCGATGGGCTCGGAGACTATGCCCATCGTGACGGTCTCGCGGAGCCCCTCGGCGTCGCCGCCGATCTGGAGCGGCGTGGGGCGGTCGAAGCGGAGCGTCACGCGGTCTGCGTGGAAGTCGTGGAGCCCGGGGTGACGGAAGGCTCCGCTCCAGATGCGCGGAAGGTTGAGCAGGACCGTCGGGACCGCGATCCGGCTGGCGACCCGGAGGTGCATCGCGCCGGGGACCAGGCCGGCGAACGGGAACGCGCGCATCCCCAGCCCCCAGAAGGGAACGGTGCTGGCGGCAGCCATGAGGCAGGGGCCCGCGTAGAGCAGGTCACCCGCAGGGACCGCGCGGCCTAGCCGCTCTCCGCCGGCGCCGAGGCGCCACGCCGGACCACCAGCGTTGACGATCTCGCAGTGCGGGAGCCGCTCCAGGAGGTGGCGAGGCGCGGTCCGAAGCGCGGCCGCGAGGCCGAAGCCGGTGGCGCCGGTCCCCAGCCTGCGCAGCGGGGTGGCGCGCAGGCGGTGGCGGAGCCAGTCGTAGTCGTGGATGACGGCCGCGTCCGCGCCGGCGCCCGCGAAGGGCGTATGGCGCCCCTCGCAGTCGACCAGGTCGATGGTGCGGGTCGAGGCGCCGCCTCGCACGAAGCGGACCAGGTCCTCGACGACGGTGCGAGCGCTCGTGCCAACCAGCCCGGCGACAGCGTTCCCCGTGCCCAGGGCGAGGATCCCGAAGCGGGGCACGGGCCGGCGCTGCCTGGCGGCCTCCAGGACGATCCGGTTCACCCAACCTACGAAGGTGCCGTCGCCACCAGCCGCGAAGACCGTGGCGTAGCCCGCGGCGACGACCCGCGCCGCGATTGCGTCGGCGTCCGCGAGGTCGCGCGAGAGGAAGACGTTCTCCGCCCCCACTGCGGCGGCGATGGCGGACCGCATGCTCGCGTTGACCCGCTTCGCGTGGGCGTTGAGCAGGACCGCGGGAAGGCCACCGGTCGCACCTGTAGGTGCAGCCTGAAGGGCGCGGGCCGTGGACGGGGAACTGTTCGCGCGGTAGGTCACGTCTAACCGAGGGCTGGTGCAGCAATCCGGATGCCACGGTGCGTCATGAATCGGGCGCGAGGATAATCAAATGGTTGCGAGAACGTATGACCCTAACGGGTCACCATAGCGCGCGCGCGCGGGGTGGCAGTCGCGTAGCGAACTACGCAGCCCAGGGGGGTTCCCAAAAAAAAGGCGCGGGGCCGATTTGACAGGTCGCGGCGCGTACTTACGTTGCCCCGCGTCAGGAGGAGTTCAATGGGCAAGATCATCGGCATCGACCTGGGTACCACCAACTCCGTCGTCGCGGTGATGGAGGGGAAGGATCCCGTCGTCATCGCCAACGAGGAGGGCACGCGGATCACGCCGTCCGTGGTGGCCTACACGAAGGACGGCGAACGGCTCGTCGGGCAGGTGGCCAAGCGGCAGGCCATCACCAACCCCGAGCGGACCATCTATTCCATCAAGCGCTTCATGGGGCGCCGCTTCTCCGAGGTCAGCGAGGAGACGAGGCGGGTGCCCTACAAGGTGATCGAGGGGGCGGGCGGCGACGCCCGCGTCGAGATCGACGGGAAGCCCAACTCGCCACCCGAGATCAGCGCCCAGGTCCTGCTCAAGCTGAAGCGGGCCGCGGAGACCTACCTCGGCGAGAAGGTCACCGACGCCGTCATCACGGTGCCGGCCTACTTCAACGACGCGCAGCGCCAGGCCACCAAGGACGCGGGCGAGATCGCCGGGCTCACCGTCCGGCGCATCGTCAACGAGCCGACGGCGGCCGCGCTCGCCTATGGCCTCGACAAGAAGAAGAACGAGAAGATCGCCGTCTACGACTTCGGCGGCGGCACGTTCGACATCTCGATCCTCGAGGTCGGCGAGAACGTCGTGGAGGTGCTCGCGACCAACGGCGACACCCACCTCGGCGGCGACAACATCGACCAGACGATCATCGACTGGCTGATCGCGGAGTTCAAGAAGGACTCCGGCCTCGACGTCTCGAAGGACAAGATGGTCCTCCAGCGGCTCAAGGAGGCCGCGGAGAAGGCGAAGATCGAGCTCTCCTCGATGCTCGAGAGCGAGATCAACCTGCCGTTCCTCACGGCGGACCAGACCGGCCCGAAGCACCTCGCCATCAAGCTCTCCCGCGCCAAGCTGGAGCAGATGGTCGCGTCGCTGATCGAGCGGTCGCTCGAGCCCACGCGCAAGTGCCTCGCCGACGCGAAGCTCGACCCGAAGCAGATCGACGAGATCGTCATGGTCGGGGGCCAGACCCGCATGCCGGCGATCGTCGAGTCGGTGAAGAAGTACTTCGGGAAGGAGCCGAACCGGACCGTCAACCCGGACGAGGTGGTCGCCGTCGGCGCCGCCATCCAGGCGGGCGTGCTCTCCGGCGAGGTGAAGGACATCCTCCTCCTCGACGTCACCCCGCTCTCCCTCGGCGTGGAGACCCTCGGCGGCGTGATGACGCGGCTCATCGAGCGGAACACCACGATCCCCTGCAAGAAGTCGGAGACGTTCTCGACCGCCTCGGACAGCCAGACCTCCGTGGAGATCCACGTGCTCCAGGGTGAGCGCGAGATGGCCCGCGACAACCGGACCCTCGGCCGCTTCCACCTCGAGGGGATCCCCCCGGCGCCGCGCGGCGTCCCGCAGGTCGAGGTGACGTTCGACATCGACGCGAACGGCATCCTGAACGTCTCCGCGAAGGACAAGGGGACCGGGAAGGAGACCAAGATCACCATCTCCCACAGCTCGGGGCTCGCGAAGGACGAGGTCGAGAAGATGGTGGCCGACGCCCAGTCGCACGAGGCGGAGGACAAGACGCGGCGCGAGGAGGTCGAGGTCCGCAACCGGGCCGAGAACCTCGCGTACCAGATGGAGAAGCTCCTCAAGGAGAACAAGGAGAAGATCCCGGCCGAGATCGCCAAGGAGATCGAGGAGGGGATCGCCGAGGTCCACAAGCTCCGCGAGAAGGGGAGCGCCGAGGAGATCAAGGCGGCCATGGAGCGGCTCGAGAAGTCGAGCCACAAGGCCGCCGAGGAGCTCTACAAGACCGCTCCGGCGGAGGGCGCCCCTGGCGCCGCGGGGGCAGCCCCGGAGGGCGGTGGCGCGAAGCCCGAGGGCGAGAAGCAGGGCGACGTCGTCGACGCCGAGTTCAAGCAGGTCTGATCCGTCACCCCTCTCACTCCTCGGCCCCGGCCGAGGAGTGAGGCGCGGCTCGACGAAGAGGGTCGTTCCCCCGGGGCGGCCCTCTTCGCGCGTCCTGGGCCGCGCGCGACCTCTCCCGGAAGCGCTGGAAACCGCGTAGGCTCGCCCACCGTGCACCTGACGATCCTCTCCCGCTCCACGTCGATCTACACGACGCGACGCCTCCTCGAGGCTGCGCAGGAGCGGGGAGTGGGCGCGCGGGTGGTCGACCCCCTCGACGTCGAGCTCGGGCTCGGCGCCGGTGGGCCGGCCGTCTACTGGCGGGGGAAGCGCTTCCCCCGGACCGACGTCGTCGTCCCCCGCATCGGCCTGTCGGCTCACCAGTACGGGCTGGCCGTCGTGAACCAGCTGGAGCTGCTCGGTGTCCCCGTGCTCAACGGCTCCTGGGGGATCGCCGCCAGCCGCAACAAGATGCGGATCCTCCAGCTCCTCGCCACGGAGGGGGTGCCGGTGCCGCTGACCGTCATGGCGTCCAACTCCTCGGGGCTGAAGGAGATGGTGCGCTTCGTCGGCGGGCCGCCGGTGATGGTCAAGCTCCTCTCCAGCAACGAGCGGAGCGGCGTGATGATCTGCGAGAGCCTCCAGTCGCTCGAGGCCGCGCTCGAGGCGATCCTGGGGCTGGGCCAGAACATCGTCGTGCAGCAGTACCTGCACGGACGCCGTGCCCGGGACCTGCGCGTGATCGTGGTGGGGGGCGAGGTCGTGGCAGCGATGCGCCGCAGCGTACCGGTGGGGAAGCTCTCCAAGGACCTCCGGCGGGGAGCGAGCTTCGAGGCGGTCGACCTCCCCGCGAACCACGCCCGGATCGCGGTGGAGGCCGCCCGCATCCTCCGGCTCGAGGCGTGCTCAGTCGACATGCTCGACGTCAGCGGCGGCCCTCGCGTCTTCGAGGTCAACGGCTCGCCTTCCATCCGCGAGGCCGAGACCGAGTGCGGCGTGGACGTCGCCGGGCGCATCGTCGAGCGGGCCCTCGCGCTCGCCGGAAC
>JBAVTL010000494.1:0-4314 GCA_049696175.1 Anaeromyxobacteraceae bacterium | reverse complement strand
CCGCCTCGCTGAGGAGCCGCGCGCTCCCTCCCGCCGGACGCGGCTTCCGCTCCCGGACGACCGCAGGTGGGGTTGCGTCCGCTGGGATTCACTGATAACGATAACCGTTATCACGATGACCGCCGCCGACCGCGACCCGCCCAAGCGACACCTCCCCTCGCGCACCTCCCTCCAGGACGTGCGCGCCCGCCTCTCCAGCTTCATCGCCGAGCGCGGCCTGAAGCGATCCAGGCAGCGCGAGGTCGTGGCGGAGGCCTTCTTCGTCTTGAAGGGGCACGTCTCCGCGGAGGAGCTCGTCGAGCGCGCCCGCGCCGTGGACCGCCGGGTGAGCGTCGCCACGGTCTACCGCACCCTGAAGCTCCTGGGAGAGAGCGGGCTCGCGATCCCGCGCCACTTCGGCGAGGGGCAGACGCGCTGGGAGTCCGCTGTGGGGAGGACGCATCACGACCACCTCATCTGCACGGGCTGCGGCGCGATCGTCGAGTTCGCCAACGACGAGATCGAGCGGCTCCAGGAGCTCGTCGCCCGCCGCCACGCCTTCGAGGTCGAGACGCATCGGCTCGAGCTCTACGGGCGCTGTGGGGCTTGCCGTGGGGGGGCGGACGGCGCGAAGGGGAGCGGGGAGGAGCGCGCTTGAAGCGGGAGACGAGCGAGGCGCTGGACGCCGCCGGCGGCGCCGTGGACGGGAAGCGGGTGCTCTCGACCGACCGGACCGTGATCCTGGTGGGCAACCCGAACGTCGGGAAGAGCGTCCTCTTCGGCGCGCTCACCGGCAAGTACGTCACCGTCTCCAACTACCCGGGCACCACGGTCGAGGTGACCCACGGGTCGGCCACCATCGAGGGGCGTGCCTGGAGGGTGATGGACACCCCGGGCACCAACAACCTGCTCCCGATGTCCGAGGACGAGCAGGTCACACGGGACATCCTGCTCTCGGAGACGGGCTACGTGGCCGTGCAGGTGTGCGACGCGAAGAACCTGCGCCGCGGGCTGCTCCTGACGGCGCAGCTCGCGGAGGCGGAGGTGCCCTTCGCGCTCGCCCTCAACATGGCGGACGAGGCGACGAGCCGCGGCTTCGTGATCGACATCCCGAGGCTCGCGGAGGAGCTCGGGGTCGAGGTCGTCTCGACGGTCGCCGTCGAGAGGAAGGGGCTCTCGACGCTCCAGTCGAAGCTCTCCGCCGCGCGCCCCTCCCGCTTCGTCCCGCGCTACGACGCCGCGATCGAGAAGGCGGTCGCCGCCGTGGCGCCGCTCCTCCCGCGCAGCGGGATCGGGCCGCGCGCGACCGCCCTGATGGCCCTCGTGGGCGACGACTCGCTCCGCGCGTGGCTCGCAGGCCGGGTCCCGGCCGAGACGATCGTCCGGATCGAGGAGACCAGGCGTGAGCTCGCGGCCCGCTACCCGGAGTCGCTCCGGTTCGTCGTGGCGAGGCAGCGGCTCACCGCCGTGGACAGGCTGCTCGACGCGGTCGTGACGCGCGTCGGCGCCTCCGCCGCGAGCGGCCTGGCGCGCAGGCTCGGCCACTGGTCCACGCACCCGCTCTGGGGCATCCCGATCCTGGCGGTGGTGCTCGGCCTCGCGTACCTCTTCGTCGGCGTGCTCGGGGCCGGCGTCGCCGTGGACTTCCTGGGCCATACGGTCTTCGACGGCTACGTCGTCCCCTGGACCGATCGGCTCGTCCGGCTCCTGACTCCCGGCGGCGCGCTGCAGGAGTTCCTCGTCGGTCCCGCCGGCGTCCCGCCGCTCCACTCCACCGGGATCCTCGTGGGGCGGTACGGCGTCGTCTCGATGGGGCTCTCCTACGGCCTCGCCATCGTGCTGCCGATCGTGGCGACCTTCTTCATCACCTTCAGCATCCTGGAGGACTCGGGCTATCTCCCGCGCCTCGCGGTGATGGTGAACAAGCTGTTCCGCCGGATGGGGTTGAACGGGAAGGCGGTCCTCCCGATGGTCCTCGGGCTGGGCTGCGACACCATGGCGACCATGACGGCGCGCATCATGGAGACGCGGAAGGAGCGGGTCATCGTCACGCTGCTCCTCGCCCTGGGCGTCCCCTGCAGCGCGCAGATCGCCGTGATCCTCGCCATGACGGGGCGGCTGCCGATCGCGGCGTCGGTCTGGTTCTCGATGACGATCCTGCTGGTCCTCTTCCTGGTCGGCTGGCTCGCGGCGAAGGTCCTCCCCGGACGTGGCTCGGACTTCATGCTGGAGCTCCCCCCGCTGCGCGTCCCGCAGGCGGGAAACATCGCGGTGAAGACCGTCGCGCGGATCGAGTGGTACCTGAAGGAGGCGATGCCGCTCTTCGTCCTGGGCACGCTCCTGCTCTGGGGGCTCGATCGCCTCGGGTGGCTGCGGGCGCTGGAGCGCGCGGCGAGGCCGGTCGTCACGGGGCTCCTCGGGCTCCCGCAGGAGGCGGCCGCCGCCTTCATCCTCGGCTTCCTCCGGCGCGATTACGCGGCGGCCGGGCTCTTCCAGCGGTATCAGCCCTTCATGGACGCCGGGACCATGACCCGGTCCATGGAGATCGAGGTGACGGTCGCGCTCGTGACGGTCACGCTCTTCATCCCCTGCATCGCGAACTTCTTCATGATCGTGAAGGAGCGGGGGTGGAGGACCGGCGTGGGGATGGCGGCCTTCATCCTGCCCTTCTCCGTCGGCGTGGGGGCGACGCTGAACGTCCTCATGAGGTGGCTCTACTAGCTGGGAGGGGCGATGAGCGACACTCCGACCGAGGAGCGGTGCCCGCTGTGCGGGCAGGTCTTCGACGCCTCGACGCAGGGGTGCAGGACGAGCTGCCCGCTCGCGAAGGGGTGCAGCGTCGTCTGCTGCCCGGGCTGCGGCTACAGCTTCCCACAGGAACGCGCGGGCCTCGCCGGCCGCCTACGGAACATGCTCGACCGGTTCGAGCGCAGGAGGACGGGAACGTGAGCCCAATCGACGCGCGGCGCCAGGAGGAGATCCTCGAGTCGGTCTACACGGAGCGCGAGCGGGGGAGCGACGAGGCGGACGCCATCCTCGCGCACCCCGGCGCGGCGCACGCCCCCGACGCTCGCGCGGAGGACCTCCATGAGCTCGAGGCGGGCGGCTTCGTGCAGCTCGACGGGGCGCGCGTCCGTCTGACCGGCGAAGGCGAGCGGCGTGCCCGCGAGGTGGTCCGCCGTCACAGGCTCTCCGAGCGGCTCTTCCACGACGTCCTGCAGATGGGCGACGAGGCGACCGAGCACCAGGCGTGCGAGTTCGAGCACATCCTCTCGCCGGAGGCGACGGACTCGGTCTGCACGCTGCTCGGCCATCCGCCGACCTGCCCGCACGGAAAGCCGATCCCTCCCGGCGAGTGCTGCAGTGCGCTCCGGGTCACCGTGCGGCCGCTCGTCACGGGCCTGACCAGCTTCGACCTGGGGGCGCGCGGCCGGATCGTCTTCATCGCGCCGCGCTTCCATGACCGGATGGATCGGCTGGCCGCGCTCGGAGTCATCCCCGGCTCGGAGATCCGGCTCCATCAGCGCTCTCCCGCCTTCGTGATCGAGGTGGGCGAGACGACCATCGCCCTCGACCCCGAGATCGCCGCCGAGATCTACGTGAAGCCGGTGTTCGACAGGGCCTGAACCCTTCGGCGACATCGTCCGATTTCTGGACGGATCGCCACGCCCTGATAGGGTGTCGTGGGCCCTTCGTATGTCCGCGCCACTACAGCGTAAATGGATCTTCCTCTTCCTGGGAGCCGTCGCGCTCCTCGCGGCGGCGTCCGCGCTCGATCCGTCTGGCTTCCGAAAACACCAGCGGCTGGCGGCGGAGGTCGAGCGGATGCGCGCTGAGAACGTTCGGCTCGACGGCGAGAACGCGCGGCTGGCCCGCGAGGCGGTCGCGCTCAGGAGCGATCCCGCCGCCATCGAGCGGGCCGTGCGTGAGGAGCTCCGGTTCGTGCGGCCGGGCGAGATGGTCATCCGGACCGATCGAGAGGGAGGGACACCGCCATGAGCCCAGCCGAGCCGCCCGGTGCCGTCGTCCGCGCTCCAGTAGGACAGACCCCCTCGGTCCGGTCGCACCTCGCGGCGCAGCGATCCCGCCCCCTGCTCGTCAGGATCTACGCGACCGTCTTCAGCGACATGGGCGTCGCCGGCTGGCAGGCACGCAGGCGCTTCGGCCGCTTCCTGCTCCGGAGCGCTCCGGCGGCCGTGTCGGTCGTGGTCATCGCGCTGATCCTGATGCGCGCGTTCGAGACGGCGGCCCCAGGCTGGCCGCAGACCGCGACGCTCTCCCTCCTGGCGCTGACGCTCGCAGGCGTGGCGGTGCGGCGCGGGCGGGCCTCCGCTG